>JBKCGW010000198.1:0-1477 GCA_046303175.1 Flavobacteriales bacterium | reverse complement strand
GTCGAGAAAATTGCCATGCGGTTGAACAGCGGCGCAATACGCACTGCACACTTGCTCATGTCGCGTTCCCACAACTCGAAATGTCCACCGTATTCTTCTTTCCAATCTTCATTCAAATACACGAGCACGTTGATGCGACGGTCCAAGTTCATCATGCGATGCTTATGAAAGTCGACATGCACTTTCAAAAATCCACCGGGTTTTATTTGATGATATCCGCCTCCTTCCAAATAAGGATCGGGAATTAAGGTCTCTTTGATGCCTGTTAGGTTCTGTAAATATTCGAGAAATGGCTGTGAGTTGAGTAAGTGCACCAACTCGCGCGCACCGGGTCCCAAGCGCCCCTCTCCTTTCGAAGCAAACTTGCTTTCGTTGGGGTTCACATAATTGATATCGCCTGCTTCCTTGCCTAGTTCAGGAAATTCAGAAAGCAACGTGCGCAGCACATCGGCTTGAAAGAAATCATCCATCACAATGTGCGGAAAAGGCGCAGCGGAACTGTATTGTGCGTGCTGCTCCAAGCCCTGAGCAGGCATTTCATCGATGGGTCGCTTGAAAAAATTCATCTCTAACGGGAATGTAGGCGGCAATTTAGACAGGAAATCCCGCTGTCTTCCTAAATTCGCGTGCACGAATTACAGATACCAATATCCAAGTCTATGAATTTCAACAAACTGAATGTAATCACCGGATGGGCAATGGGACTCATTGCAACCGTTGTATACGCCCTCACGCTGGAACCTACCATGCCGTTTTGGGACTGCGGTGAATTTATCTCTTCAGTATACAAACTCGAAGTAGGTCACCCGCCGGGAGCTCCTTTGTTCATGCTCATAGGTCGCGTGTTTTCAGCGTTTGTAGATCCGGCTACAGTGCCTGTCATGATTAACTTCCTATCCGCATTGTGCAGCGGTCTTACCATCGTGTTCCTCTTCTGGACCATCACCCACATGGCGAAAAAGTTTCTGCCCGAAGGTTCGAAAGAACCCAACAGCGGTCAATTGTGGGCCATCCTCGGAAGCGGTATCCTCGGCGCCATGGCCTATACTTTCTCCGATACGTTCTGGTTCTCTGCTGTTGAAGCGGAAGTGTATGCGATGTCTTCCTTGTTTACAGCTGTGGTATTCTGGGCAATTCTCAAGTGGGAATCCGAAGTAGACGAAGGCGGCGAACTCCGTTGGCTCGTGCTCATCGGCTACCTCATGGGATTGTCTATTGGTGTCCACTTGTTGAACTTGCTGGCTATTCCGGCCATTTGCTTGGTTTACTATTTCAAGAAATACGAATACAGCTTGAAAGGCTTGATAGCTACCGGCGCTATTTCACTCTTCTTGCTGTTTCTCATCAATACAGGTGTTATCATTTGGTTCGTGCAACTCGCAGGATTCTTCGAGCGAACATTTGTAAACTCCTTCGGAATGCCGTTCAACAGCGGAGCTATCTTCTACCTATTGCTCGTTGTAGCTCTCATTGCTGC
>JBKCGW010000197.1:0-3255 GCA_046303175.1 Flavobacteriales bacterium | reverse complement strand
TATTCGATGCGCAGATAGTATTCAGGAAGAAGATTGATGAAGAGGCTTTGATTGAAGTGTAACCTGAGGTAGGGTAATTGTTGTGGAATTTCGTATTAGGGATGTGAACTGTTTCACATCCCTTTTTGTTTACGACCCATAACCACCCAATATGAAAAAATCAATACTTGTTCTTTTCTCTGTTCTTTTTGTTGCCTTCGGTTTAACCAGTATGACATCCAACAATGCCGAATATTCGGCAGGGAAGGCAGGATCGAATGGTTCGCCCGGGGAAGGCACGTGTGCCTCCGGTTCTTGTCATAATTCTTTCGCTCTTAATAGCGGTTCGGGAAGTGTTTCCATTTCTATTGCCGGATTGGTGAATGGAAATCTATACACACCAGGACAAACGTATGAGGTGAGTATTACCGTTCAACAGCAGGGGTTTGGTTTGTTTGGTTTTGGCGTTGAGGCACTGCAATCAAGCGGTGCAAATGCGGGCAGTTGGACACCCGGTGCCGATTCACATATTCTGAACGCAACGGTTAGCGGTAATTCGAGAGCAACGGTTACGCATATCGATAACTCCGGATTTTCATCCAATGTGCGCACCTGGACATTTAGCTGGACAGCTCCTTCATCCGAAATACCCGTGACCATGTACGCTGCAGGTAATGCCGCCAATGCAAATGGGGGAGACGGTGGTGATTACATTTATACAACTTCTCTTATGCTCGAGCCAGCTCCGGCTATCGATGCGCCAATTATTCAAGCCAGCGGAGATTTGACCATTTGCGAAGGCGAATCAGTGGTGTTGAGTGTATCCAACAACAGTGGATTATCCTATTTGTGGCAAGATGCAGCGGGCAGTGTAGTTGAAACAGGAACTTCTTTTGTTGCAACGGAAAGCGGTTGTTACAGTGTTTCAGGTAGTAATGGAACGCAAACGGTAACTTCAGAACTCACATGTGTGGAAGTGCAAGTGGTCAATTCCAATTTTTCCGGTCTCGCCCCGATGTATTGCATAGGCGATGCACCCGTGGAGTTGATTCCGGAAGTGTCGGGTGGTTATTTTTCCGGTCCCGGTGTTGTCGACAACATCTTCTCTCCTTCCAATTTGCCGGTGGGCGATTTTATGATTGGCTACACCGTGATAACCTCTGCGGGTTGCGAGTTCACTCAAACCGAGCCCGTGTCTATTCGGGCGATACTTCCTGCCGGATTTACAGATTTGGAGGATGTTTATTGTACCACCGATGCAACCATCAATTTGGATGTAGACACCCAAGGCGGTGTGTTTACAGGGCCAGTGCTTGCGGGTAATTTTTCGCCCGACATCGAGCCGGGTATTTACGATATCACGTATACCACCGGTTCGGGTGTATGCGCTGCTTCGACAACACAGACTGTGGAAATATTGGCCTCACAAAGCAGTGACTTTTACCTGTTCCCTGCATTCTGTGCTTCGTCGCCATCTGAACAGATGGTACCCGATGTTGCGGGTGGTGTGTTCTCCGGAACGGGTGTGAACGGTGATACGTTCGATCCTGCACAGGCCATTATTGGTGACAACGAAGTCACCTACACGCTGGCTCAGCCCAATGGTTGTGTTTCCGTTACCACGCAGGTCATAGCAGTTTTCGATGTGGCCAATAGTGAGTTCTCCGGTCTCGAAGCAATTACGTGTATTTCTGAAGGTTTGGTTGAGTTGCTGCCGTTGTCTCCCGGAGGTACATTTAGCGGCACCGGCGTGAGCGGCACATTCTTCGATCCCGCAGTTGCAGGAATTGGGGAACATTTGGTAACCTACGACATCAACCTGGGCGATTGTCAGTCGGAAACGTCTGTTGCGACCACCGTGCTCTTGGGCCCCGATGTGTCATTCACCGGATTGTTGGATGAGTATTGTGCTGATACCGATGTCGTTTCCGAGTTGACTAGCGTGAATGTACCGGCTGATTTTAGCGGTCCCGGTGTTGACGGCAATACATTTAGCGCTCAAGTTGCAGGTGTGGGTGAGCACACCATAACAAGCAGCTATACCGATGCTTTCGGTTGCACAGGTACAAGTAGCCAAAGTGTTACAGTAAACCCGCTCCCTGTTGTGGATATAACGGTGTCGGGTGATTTGACCTCGGCAACTGTAGCCCAAGAAGGTGCAACCTATCAGTGGTGGAATTGTGACACTCAATTGCAGGTCGAAGGAGCTACCTCATCTGAATTCTCAATTGTTGATCCTGCGCAGAACGGCAGTTACTCTGTAGCGGTAACACTCAACGGTTGTGATGCCATGAGCGAATGTGTTCTGCTGCTTATTGGTAGCGTCGATGAAACACTGGGCGAATGGTCGTCGGGCTTTTATCCTAATCCTGCTTCATCGAATTTGACTGTTTGGAGTTCGGTTCCCGCCGGTTTCGATGTGTACAATGGAGTTGGCACCCTGGTGCTATCGAACCCAACGAATATTAGCAACCATACGTTGGATGTCAGCGCACTTCCCAATGGTATTTATAGGGTGGTCATGCAGCATGGCGGACAAATGCGTGCAGGCAATCTGCTCATCAAGCGATAATTTTTTTTCGAGAAATAAAAAAATAGTGTAACCAAATAAAAACACCTCCCGTATCAAACCCTGTGATTTGTTTTTTTGGTTAATTATGGATTTGGTTAAGCAAGGAGGCCTCCCAATTGGGAGGCCTTTTTGTTTTAAGACGCGCCCACTTTTCTAAGGGACCCCGTTCACGAAACTCTGTGTCTGCGGACGCGCCGCCGCGCGTCCATTCCCTGCAAAAAAGGAAGCCGCCCACAAATACCTGCGTCTGCGGACGCGCCGCCGCGCGTCCACCCCCCTAAGTAAAAAACCGCATTATAAAAAATTACGGCAAAACGTAACCTTCCTTTTGCGCCCCCCGTTATAAGGGTGTATTTCAACAACAACGACTGATTATAACATCAACGATATTGAAGAGTACTCTCTGATTAAGAGTAGTTAAGGTTAATTAAGGTTAAGCAAGCGGATAGCCCCTGAAACGTCGGGGGCTATTCTTTTTGTGTCAGGTCGCGACAGGCCAAACCGTCCCTTTGGCGATTATTCCTTATACTTGCCGTTCATCACTCATCAAAAAAACCAAGATCTATGTCAAGTGTTTGGAGAAAGAAACCCATCTCTGCCTTTCATGCTGAGGCCGGAAAAAGTGAACTGAAGCGTATTCTCACCAAGTGGGGACTTACCTCGCTCGGTATTGGTGCCATCATCGGCGGTGGTATTTTCACCCT
>JBKCGW010000196.1:0-8256 GCA_046303175.1 Flavobacteriales bacterium | reverse complement strand
GAAACCGGGAGGAATGGGAGTAATCATTGAGTTTTCGAAGCCATCCCGTTTTCCGATTAAGCAACTGTTTACGTTTTATTTCAAATACATCATGCCAACCATCGGTAAGTTGGTGTCGAAAGATGCACGTGCCTACACCTACCTGCCCGAATCGGTGGATGCATTTCCATCCGGAAATGATTTCGTGAAGGTCATGCAGGAGTTAGGCTATCGCGAATGTCGCTGCATACCTCTAAGCGGCGGTATTGCCAGCATATACATTGGCAAGAAATGAAGGTAGACGTTTGGCCATCTCTTTTGCAAGGTAGTATTGAAGCGCCGGGTAGTAAAAGCGATGCACAGCGTATGGTGGCTTGCGCACTGCTTGCCAGAGGAACATCTATCATCCATCACTTTCCTGTAAACGATGATTGTGAAGCGGCCTTGCAAGTAGCCCAGGATCTGGGTGCTATTGTGAGTCGCAAAGGTTCTTCCATCGAAATCAAAGGCGGCTTTCCTCAGTCGTTCATCGCCGGAATTCGGAATGCGAAGGAAGTGGTCGACTGTGGTGAATCGGGCTTGGCCTCGCGCATGTTTGCGTCTATTGCAGCACTGAGCGATTCGCCGATAACGATTACAGGCAAAGGCTCGTTGATGAAGCGCCCATTCAACGATTTGCTTGATACCTTGGCACAATGCGGAGTAGAAGTGTCTTCTAATGATGGTCAATTACCCATCGCAGTTCAAGGGCCTCTCAAGGGCGGAACAATTCAGTTGGATGCTACCATTTCTTCTCAGTTTTTGACCGGATTATTGATTGCACTTTCGCGTGCATCCGAACCTTCAATTGTGGATGTAGTGCATCTAAATAGTAAGCCGTATATCCAACTTACCATGCAGGTGTTGGAGCAATTCGGTGTTGTTGTGAAGAGTGATGATTTCACGCGATTTCATATTTCACCCAAAGTTTTGAAGGCAACAGAACTCGCAGTTCCGGGTGATTGGAGCGGGGCAGCATTTTTATTGGTAGCGGGTGCATTGTGCGCAGAGAATGGATTGCTGGTCGATAACCTCAGCATGGATTCGGCGCAGGCAGATCGCGCAGTGCTGGATGCTTTGCACGCTGCAGGTGTCCGAATAGAAAGGCTAGATTCTGCTGTCCGCATTTGGCAATCGGAGATCCATGCCTTTGAATTTGATGCGACCGATTGTCCGGATTTGTTTCCACCTTTGACATCGCTCGCCGCCTTTGCCAACGGAGTAAGTATCATAAAGGGAGTTTCACGCCTCATTCACAAAGAGAGCAACCGTGCAAAGGTGTTGCAGCAAGAGTTTGCCAAGGCGGGCATTCGCATCGTGTTGCAAGGTGATGAAATGAAAATATATCCGTCTGCAATTCGCTCAGCGCAGCTCAATGCGCACGGTGATCATCGAATAGCCATGGCTGCAGCCATCTTGGGCATCGCCGGCGATCATATCTCCATTACAGGTGCTGAGTCTGTATCGAAATCGTTTCCCGGTTTCTTCGCATTGCTACAATCCGCAGGTGCTCGTATCACGGGCGCACGCTAATTGGGGTATTTGGGGGTAAGAAGGTATATTCGCAAAGGTTTATTACAATCGAAAACAAAGCGAGTATGCAATTTTCAGCTGCGCAAATAGCTGCTATGCTGCAAGGCACGGTAGATGGAAATGCCGACACCCTGGTGGGCGGACTCTCCAAAATTGAGGAGGGCAAGCCCGGGACATTGACCTTCTTGGCAAACCCGAAGTATACCGAACACATCTACACAACCGGTGCTTCGATAGCAATCGTTGCTACCGATTTCAAGGCAGAGAAACCGCTTCCTTCTTCATTAACGCTCATTCGGGTGGAAGAGCCATACAGCTGTTTCGCAAAATTGCTAGAGGCTTATCACCAGCTGCGTCAACCCAAACCTTCTATCAGTGATAAGGCACATATCGAATCTTCTGCGCAAGTGGGAGAGGGTGTCTACGTGGGTGAGTTTGTTTACATAGGTGAAGGAGTGAAGATTGGAAAAGGCGCACGCATATACCCCAACAGCTACATTGGTGCATACTCAACAATCGGCGAGAACACGGTGCTCTTCGCAGGTGTTAGAGTTTATAACGATTGTGTGGTTGGGTCCGAATGCACGTTGCACAGCGGTGTAGTTATCGGCGGCGATGGATTCGGTTTTGCACCCAATTCAGAGAACAACTACCAAAAGGTGCCGCAAATCGGCAATGTGATAATTGAAGATCATGTGGAGGTAGGTTCTAATACCACCATCGATCGCGCGACGCTCGGTTCGACCATTATCCGCAAGGGAGTGAAGCTCGACAACCTTATACAGGTAGCGCACAATGTCGAAATTGGGGAGAACACAGTGATTGCAGCACAGACCGGTATTGCAGGTTCTACTCGCATCGGACGCAATTGTATGATCGGTGGACAAGTGGGCATTGTAGGTCACTGTGTAATTGCCGACGGAACGAAAATCGCAGCGCAGAGTGGCATCGCTTCTTCCATCAGCGAGCCGAATACAATTGTTCAGGGTTCGCCGGCATTTTCAATTATGGACTACAAAAAATCGTACATCGGATTTATGAAGTTGCCCGAATTGATGCGTCAGGTATCGCAAATCCAAAAGAAAACGGAAGGTCAGTAATTCCATGCTAAGCAATCGTTGGCATGAAGCAAAGGCTTGGCTGAAGCATTTCGTTCAAGCCAAGGGTCCACATGGTGTGCATTCGCCGTTCGTTTATCATCTTATTACACGGGTTCTTCGCAACAAGGAGAAAAGTCCTATCTACAGTGCCATTGAAAGGGAACGTAAACGATTGCGAAAAAGCAATGCCTCTATCGAAGTCCAAGATTTTGGAGCTGGTAGTCGCCACCAAAATGGAAGCCGACGTGAAGTTGGAGAAATTGCACGCACAGCGTTACAACCGGCCAAGCACGCACATGCTTTATCGCTGTTGGCGCGTCATTCAAATGCAACTTCAATTCTTGAATTGGGAACATCTCTTGGTATCACCACTGCGCATTTGCAAGCAGCACTTCCCAATGCCACGGTGCACACGATTGAGGGCAGTGCGTCTATTGCAGCAATCGCTTCGGAGGTATGGTCCAACGTTTCATTGCATACTATCCGGCACACGACAGGTTCGTTTGATACTGTGTTGGATGATGTGTTGGCTCGAATGAAGTCGGTAGATTTTGTCATCATCGATGGTGATCACCGCGGAGAGGCGTGCTTACGATACATCAACCGCATATTGCCGCACACACACGAGCACTCTGTAATCGTTGTAGACGATATTTATTGGTCGCCTTCTATGACCGAGGCTTGGCATGCTTGTGTGAATGACAGTCGCTTTACGCTTACGTTGGATTTTTTCGATTTCGGAGTGCTGTATCAGACAAGGGGCAGAGTCAAGGAGCATTTTCAACTGAGAAGGCTGTAGCTCAAGTAGAAAGTGTCGTTTAACGCTATTTATCATCGTGCTAATTACTTTTCCTTGTGTCAGTTGAACACAAGCTTATTTTTGCCCTCACTAATTAATGAAACCATGATGAAAAAGTTTGTAATGATTGCTCTGATGGCAATGCCTGTATTGGCTTTCGCCCAAGACAAAACCACCGCTGTAGCGCCTGCTGCTAAAGCACCCGAAAACAAGTTTGCAATTGCAAATCCTGAAATTATCTTTTTGGAATTGATTATCTCTACGAATCCTGCCGGTGCACAAACCATCCGTGCGGACTTTGGTCGCGAAATTTTGGCTTCTCTCTCAGACAAGGAACTCATCAAGCAACTTTCTGAAATGCGCTCGTTGGTATTCCCAACTGTGCCCGATGCTATGAACTACCTTTCTTCCTTGGGATATAAGTTCCAACAGAATTATGTTACCTACGATAAGGAAAACAAGCCGGATGCAACGCACATGGTGTTCGAGAAGCGCATGCCTCGTCGCCAGCCTGAGGCGAAACCACGTCCGGACGGTGCAAAGCCTGCTGAAGGTGACAATACGAAGGAAAAGCCAACTCAGGGTCCACAACCAAAGTTAGCTCCGAAAGAACAGAAGAAGAAGTAATATAGAAAGCCCCTTTCAAGGGGCTTTTTTTATGCGCATCTTTGCTGTTAAACATGTTCGCTGAATCGAATTGATGCTATGAGAAGGGATCGAATAGCCTTACGGGTGTTGTATGTGCTTGCGCTCTACGTGCTGCTTCAACTCATGTGGTGGGGATATCAATTGATTCAGCTCAACTCGCAAATAATCATAAGCCAAAAGCTGGAACTGCACGAGCACTATCTGCAGTTGCGCAGCAAGGTGTGGATGGTGGTGGGTGAGGGATTGGTTTTTTTCATGTTGCTGGCTTTTGGTTTTAGATACATCCAGCGCACGGTATCGCGAGAGCTTGCCCTAGCGCGCAAAGAGAAGAACTTCTTGCTTTCGGTTACACACGAACTCAAAACTCCCATTGCTGCTATCAAGTTGTTTTTGGAGACACTGCAAACACGAAGTTTAACGGAAGAAAAAAGAAACGAATTGCTGCAACAGTCGGTGCAGGAAACAAAGCGTCTGCAGTCGCTCACGGAAAATATATTGCTCGCAGCAAGATTGGACTCCACGAAGGATGCATTGTCGTCAGATGCGGTTGATTTGAAGGAGTTGACCGAGAGAGAGGTTAAGCGATTTCGTCAGATTTACTCGCAAGAGATTCTATTTGAATCAGCAGGCGCAGTGATGATTTCCGGTGATGAACAAATGCTTTCTGTACTGGTGGTTAATTTGCTCGACAACGCAATCAAGTATGGAATGGGTCAAGCCATTGAGGTGCATTTAAGCGAGACGGGTAATTCTATTGAATTGTCGGTTCGTGATGGTGGAGCAGGTATCCCGAAGGGTGAGGAGAAACGCATTTTTGAAAAATTTTACAGAGTGGGTAACGAAGAAACTCGCTCATCTAAAGGTACAGGACTCGGTTTGTTTATCGTGCGTGCTGTTGCCAACATGCATCGTGCAGAGGTATTGGCTTGCAATCGAAGCGGGGGAGGTGCAGAGTTTAAAGTTCGGTTTAAAAAAAGATAAGAATGAAAAAGAAAGTATGTCTGATAATTCTGGATGGCTGGGGAAATGGTGAGTTAAATGCCGGCAATGCAGTGCACGTAGCAAAAACACCGTTTGCCGATTATCTGTCGTCGCACTATCCATCGGCAACCTTGCGAACGGATGGTGAGAACGTAGGCTTGCCTGAAGGTCAAATGGGCAATAGCGAAGTGGGCCACATGAATATCGGAGCAGGCCGCGTGGTCTATCAGGATTTGGTGAAAATAAATGTGGCAATTCGCGAAGGTGAGTTTGCCAAACACCCTGTGTTGCGAGAAGCCTTTGACTATGCAGCCAGCAAGAAAGTGAATGTTCACATGATGGGCTTGGTAAGCAATGGCGGCGTGCATTCGCACATCGATCACGTAAAGGCACTATGCGATGTCGCTAATCAATACGGTTCGGTAAAAACGTTCATTCATGCTTTTACTGATGGCCGCGATACAGATCCGAAAAGTGGATTGGCTTTTATGCGCGAGCTCCAATCACACATCGATTCAACGTCGATACAAGTTGCAAGTGTGAGTGGTAGGTATTTCGCCATGGATCGCGATAAGCGCTGGGAGCGCGTGCAGAAGGCCTACGATACACTTGTGAAGGGGGAAGGTGCTAAGTTCAATTCGGCGGTTGAGGTAATAGAGAAAGCTTATTCCTCAGGTATCACCGATGAGTTCATCGAGCCTTCAGTGATTGTTGATTCCAATCATAATCCAATTGCATGCATACGTCCAGAGGATGTAGTCATCTGCTTTAATTTCAGAACCGATCGTTGCCGAGAAATTACAGAAGTTCTAACGCAGGTGGATATGCCTGAGCACGGTATGATGAAGTTGCCGTTGTATTACGTCACGATGACCAACTACGATGATTCGTACGAGAACGTGAAGGTTGTATACGATAAGGATAACCTCAACCAAACCCTGGGCGAAGTGCTCGAGAACCAAGGAGTGTCGCAGGTGCGCATTGCCGAAACGGAGAAATATCCGCACGTGACGTTCTTTTTCAGCGGTGGAAGGGAAAAGGAATTCAATGGTGAGCGCCGCATCATGGTGCCTTCACCCAAAGTGGCTACTTATGACCTTCAACCTGAAATGAGCGCACATCAAATTGCCGATGCGATTTGTGGTGAAATGAATCAAAACCCTCCGGGTTTTATTTGCCTCAACTTCGCAAATCCTGATATGGTTGGACATACAGGAGTGTTCGAAGCTATAGTGAAGGCCGTCGAGACAACCGACGCTTGTTTGAAGCAAGTAGTAGAAACCGGATTGAATTGCGGCTATTCATTTGTGGTTATAGCGGATCATGGAAATGCGGACTTTGCGGTCAATGAAGATGGGTCACCCAACACTGCGCACACCACGAATCCGGTTCCTGTATGGGTTCTGGATAACGACGTTAAAGAGTTGCATTCAGGTAAGCTTGCCGATGTTGCCCCAACAGTCCTCAAACTGTTGAGTCTTGTTCAGCCTCCGGAAATGACCGGAGTTCCATTGTTTTAAATTACTCCTCCCATTCCAGGGTCATTTTTTCGATGCGATGAATGAGTTCCATGGAACTCATTTGTTCGCGCAGTCGATCGACCAGGATTGGAAAGGCGAGGGGAGTGGGCTTCGACGGATGCGTTACAACCATGCGTTGTTTCTGCATCCTTTCCAATGCTTCGCGTGTTCGTGTATACTCAAGCTGTTGATGCACGACTTCGTCCATCGATTGCCGAAGCAGCAAGTTGTCGGGCTCATATGATTCAAAGACTTGATAGATGAGTTGCGAGGAACTTTGCAAATGGCGGTCTTTAATTTTTTGACCCGGATAACCTTTGAAGACCAAGCCTGCTATGGCGGCTATATCGCGGAATTTTCTTTTAGCCATTTCACCTGCATTGATTCCCGAGAGAATATCAGACTCTAAGTGTTCGGTAGAAAGCAAGTCATTATTCAATAATTGCTCAATCGAAACCGGTTGGTCGCTTAGCAACTCGAATCCGTAGTCATTGTATGCAAGCGAAAAACTGATGGGCATTTGTTGTCCGATACGATAGGCAATCAACGATGCAAGTCCCTCGTGTACGAGTCTTCCTTCGAAAGGGTAGAACACATGGTGATACCCTTCTTGAGTGGTGAATTGTTCAATGAGCAACTCATGGGCTGCAGGCACATGCGAGCGTTGTCTTTGCAGCTCGAGTATGGGTTGAATAAAATGGAGTTCTTGGTGTTCGCTTTTAATACCGCTAAAAACCGAAGATGCTGCTTCCAGTTGGCGCCTCAGCATTACGCTCATTTGGGATGAAAGAGGTAAACGCCCACCAAGCCAAACCGGAGTGCGGCCTTCCGTGTTTTTCGACTTCTGCACGAGCGCAGTCATATCCTTCACTCGAATGAGCTGCAGACACAACCCGGCAAACCAAAAATGATCGCCTTCTTCCAGTTGTGTGATGAATGATTCTTCCACATGACCCAGAACACCGCCTTTTTTCAGTTTAACTATCATGAGTGTATCGCTTACAATGGTTCCTATGGACATGCGATGTCGGTTGGCAATGCGTCGTTCCGTGACTTTATACAAGTTGTCCTGCAGACTCATTTTACGATAGTCGTCATAACTGCGAAGCGAATGTCCGCCGGTGGAAGCAAAGCGAACTACCCAATTCCATTCATCGATGGTCATGTCTGCAAAGCAGTAAGTCTTGGTTACTTCATTATAGGTAGACAGACTATCAAAGCCTTCGCCACAGCCAAGCGTAACGAGGTACTGAACAAGCACATCGAAACAAAGTGTAAGCGGTGGTTTACTCTCGAGGTATTCTTCCTGAATCGCTTGTCGCAATGCTGCGGCTTCAATCAGTTCCAATGAATGAGTGGGCAGAAAGTAAATGCGACTTATCGCATTGGGTCGATGGCCACTTCGACCGGCACGCTGTACAAAGCGAGCAACACCTTTCGGACCGCCGATTTGGATAATCGTTTCAACCGGCGCGAAATCAACACCCAAATCGAGACTGCTCGTGCATATGACGGCTTTCAATCGTCCATCATAGAGGGACTCTTCTACCCAAGCGCGAATCTCTTTACTGATACTGCCGTGATGCATGGCCATAACGCCGGCAAGTGAAGGGTCCAGTTCCAATAGTGTTCTGTACCAAATTTCGCATTGAGAGCG
>JBKCGW010000195.1:0-1601 GCA_046303175.1 Flavobacteriales bacterium | reverse complement strand
ATCATAGTATCGCTATCGAAAAGCTATTTCCACTGAATCTTGAATTTGAACAACTCCGATATTTTCAAACCCCCAAAAACAACAATTGGATGGCAGTATCTATTTTGGGATCAGCCGCTATCTTCTTGTTCTCCTCAATCTTCTTTCTCGTTCAATATTTTCGGGCGAAGAAGAATCAGAAGTATGGGCTGCTGAAGCTCATGCTATTCCCCATTGGGCTCGTCCTATTCTACTACATGTATGTTCTGAGCAGCAACGTTGCTGTTTTCTATTTCCCGGCACCGTATCAATCCCCAACAAACGCATTGGTTAGTCTAGCCTCTTACATTCCATTGTTGTTGCCGGTGCTTATACTCCCTCTGCTCATTCTGAATTATCGCATATACAAGGAGCATTGCTGGAGTGCATTCGCCGCAGCACTATTTACAATCAATAATCTTATATACATCGGTTTGATTGGTCTATTTCAGTACTGGAAATTTTTCGATGTTTTCAATTGACAACAATGAGACACCAACCGAACCTTGCTGTGCGAGCGAACTTTTCATTCTGATCTTTCAAACAAAACACGCATCCCATTGTTTGTACAATCATAATTCCATCTGAAATGAGCGTGCAATCCATTCTTTGCTTGCTGATGCTAACAGTTAGTAGTCTGATTGTTTCAGCCCAAAACCAAAACAACTTTTGGGTGTATGGCTACCAAGCCGGTATTAACTTCAACACGAATCCACCCAGCTATGAAGGTGGCTTTGCGATTCAGGCATCAGAAGGTGCTGCGAGCGTTGCTGATGCAATTACAGGCGAATTACTCTTCTATACCGATGGTGTTACCGTGTGGAATGCCAACAACAATCCCATGCCCAATGGCACGGGATTACTCGGAAGTTCGAGCGGAGAACTCTCCTCTACTACAGCCGCTGTGATTTGTGAGAAGCCGGGCTCTACCAGCCAGTATTACTTAATAACGGTTGACGAGCAATACTCTAACGGCGGCTTACGCTACAGCGTGGTCGACATGACGCTCAACGGCGGATTGGGCGATATCGTTGCCGGACAAAAGAACATCCCCATCTTCTCTACCAATGCCGAAAAGGCGTGCATAGTGCCCAATGCTGCAGGCGATGGTTATTGGTTGCTATCGCATGACTTACCGGGAGAGACATTCTATGCCTTTTCTATAACAGCCGCGGGAATTAGCACTACTCCTGTTACTACAACCATAGGCGGCACGCAAGGCAATGGAGCAGGATTCCTAAAAGTGAGCCCACAGTTTGATCGTGTCGCTATTGCCAACCTTTTTTTCCAAGACGCTGAAGTATATGATTTCGATAATAGCACCGGCACATTCAGTAATCCGATTATACTCAACCTGCCAACAGTTGGCGCAGCGGGTGGAGCATACGGCATCGAGTTTTCGTGTAGCGGCAACGTGCTCTATGTGACCGACGGCTCCAACCTATTTCAATACGACCTCACCCAAGGCAATGCAGCCGCGATTATGGCAGGCGCCTACACAGTGCTCTCCAACTCGTTCTCTTGCTATGGGCTTCAACTGGGCCCCGATCGCAAGATCTACGTGAGCAACGGAGCATTGGATG
>JBKCGW010000194.1:0-20630 GCA_046303175.1 Flavobacteriales bacterium | reverse complement strand
AAGCCAACCAACAGCATGCGTTACTTTTGAACTCATGGAATACTACACCATCATCAAATCGCTGCACATCATCTTTGTCGTTACCTGGTTTGCAGGGCTCTTCTACATGTTTCGTCTCTTCGTATATCATGCCGAAGCAGCGCGCACCGAAGAACCTCGACGCAGCATTCTCATGGAGCAATACAGCATCATGGAACGCCGGCTGTGGTATGCGATTACCTGGCCCTCGTGCATCCTCACGCTCATCTTTGGAATATGGCTGCTCGTGCTGAATTCCGCATTTCTCACTCAGCCTTGGATGCACATCAAGCTCACCTTCGTAGCCGGACTGCTTGTGTATCAACTCTACGGCCAACGCGTGTTAAAGGGTATACGTGAACATCCGCTGAGCTACACTTCTATCGGCATGCGCATGATGAATGAAGTGCCAACGGTCATCCTAATTGCTGTTGTATTTCTCGTTGTAATGAAAAGCAGCTTCTCGTGGATTTGGGGAACGCTTGGCATTTTAGGCACGGGCGTACTGTTGATGGTGGTGGTGAAGATGCTGCGCAAAAATGTCAAATGACGAATTATAAATGACTAGTGAGTAATGACTAGTGACTAGTGAGTAATGACTAATGACTAGTGAGTAGTGAGCAGTAGAAATTGCAATGGGGATATCTATAAATGAAAAGTGGCGAGTGTGAAATTCAACACTCGCCACTTTTAATTAGTCACTAGTCACTAGTCACTAGTCATTATTAACTATCCATTCAACATCACCGGCATCACCAACATCAAAATATCCTCCCCTGCGTTATCGCTTTCTACTTGGGTAATGATACCTGCGCGGTTGGGTGCGCTCATTTCGATGTTCACGTTTTCGCTGTCGAGGTTGGTCAACATTTCATTCAGGAAACGTGAGTTGAAACCAATCTCCATATCGTCACCTGCGTATGAGCATGTAAGACGCTCCTGCGCTTCATTGGCGAAGTCCAAATCTTCTGCAGAGATATTGAGTTCACTACCTCCTACTTTCAAACGTACCTGGTGGGTTGTCTTGTTAGCGAAGATGGAAACACGCTTGATAGAGCTCTGAAGATCCAAACGGTCGATTGTGAGCTTGAACGGATTCTCCTTTGGAATAACGGCTTCGTAGTTCGGGAATTTACCTTCGATAAGACGGCACATGAGCACCACGTTATCGAGCGTAAACAATGCGTTGTTTTCGGTGTACTCAATCTTCACCTCCGACTTATGCGTCGAAAGCGCTCCTTTGAGCAGGTTGAGAGGTTTGCGTGGAACTACAAACGAAGCGGCACCACCACCCCCCACATCGGTGCGAGTGTAACGAACCAGCTTGTGCGCATCGGTAGCAACGAAACGAACTTCATTCTCATGAATTTCGAAAAATACACCGCTCATAATCGGACGCATATCATCGTTGCCCGCAGCAAAGAGAGTCTTGTTGATTGCGCGTGAAAGCGCTTCGCCTGTAATCGACAATGACTTGGCACCGCTCAATGCAGGGGTCTTCGGGAAATCATCCCCATTTGCTCCGGTAAGTTTGTATTTACCATAGTCGCTGGAGATCTCAACTCCCAATGTCTTCTTATCAATCGTGAACGTAAGCGGTTGCTCGGGAAGGCTCTTCAAAATTTCCAACAGAATTTTCGCAGGAATAGCAATCACACCTTCTTCCTTGGCTTCAATAGCCATTTGTGTGCTCATTGCAGTCTCGAGGTCACTGGCAGAAATGGTAAGTGCCTTGTTCTTTATCTCGAACAAAAAGTTATCGAGAATGGGCAATGTATTGCTGCTATTGAGCACACCGCTCAATTGCTGTAACTGCTTCAAAAGTGCAGTGCTGGTAACAATGAATTTCATGTTGGATTGTTCTATTACGCCGTCAAAGATATACGGCGAAGGTTAGGAAGGGCATGAACGAAACTGCGGGTTATTAACAAGAGAAAAGAGAATGGAGAATAGAGAAGGGTGACCTCATTCTCCATTCTCCATTCTCCATTATTTCAGAGGATATGGTTCGGAAATAAATCCCTTACGCAATCGACAGCTTCTTCTCCAAATCATCCAAATACTTACGGAAGTGCTTATCCGTTTCTTGGAGGTTGTTCACCGTGCGGCATGCGTGCAATACCGTTGCGTGGTCTTTGCCACCGCAATGCGCACCGATGCTGGCCAGACTGCTCTTGGTCATCTTCTTGGCGAAGTACATGGCGATCTGACGAGCCTGTACGATTTCGCGCTTACGGGTTTTGCTCTTCAACAATTCGATTGGCAAATCGAAGTAATCACATACAACCTTCTGGATGTAATCGATGCTCACTTCGCGCGCTGTGTTCTTCACGAACTTATCGATCATCTGCTTAGCAAGATCCAGTGTGATAGCCTTCTTGTTCAACGACGACTGCGCAATCAACGAGATGAGCGCACCTTCGAGTTCGCGAACGTTCGAGGTGATTGAATATCCGAGGTACTCTACTACTTCATCCGGAAGTTCGATACCATCGGCATACATCTTCTTCTTCAAAATCGCGATGCGTGTTTCGAGTGAAGGAACTTGAAGATCTGCACTCAATCCCCACTTGAATCGGCTGAGGAGTCGTTGCTCCATGCCCTGCATTTCAACCGGTGGCTTGTCGCTGGTGATGATAATTTGCTTTCCTGTTTGGTGAAGGTGATTGAAGATGTGGAAGAATACATCTTGTGTCTTTTCCTTTCCACTGAAGAACTGAACATCGTCGATGATCAACACATCAATCATTTGATAGAAGTGTGTGAAGTCATTCACGGTGTTGTTTTTCACCGCATCAATGAACTGATGCGTGAACTTCTCACTGCTCACATACAAAACAGTTTTGTCTTCGTATTTATTCTTGATCTCAATACCAATGGCATGAGCAAGGTGTGTCTTTCCCAAACCAACACCACCGTATATCAACAGCGGGTTGAAAGCTGTACCACCCGGCTTGTTCGCAACTGCGAAACCTGCACTGCGTGCTAGGCGGTTTGAATCACCTTCCACGAAATTATCGAATGAGTAATTCGGATTCAAGTTTGAATCCACTTGCATCTTACGCAAGCCTGGAATGATGAATGGATTCTTGATAGGCGATTCACCCATGTCCAACGGCATGCTTACAACAGCGTTCTTCACAGCCTTTCGGTTGCTTGTTGGAACCTTAATGGTGTATGGATTTGAGTTGGTGTTGTTCTCCATGATGATGGAGTACTCCAAACGACCTTCTGCACCAAGTTCTTTGCGGATGATTTTTTTCAGGAGTGTCACATAATGCTCTTCCAACCACTCATAGAAAAATTGTGAAGGCACTTGAATTGTCAAAACACTCTCTTCAAGTTTAACGGGCTTGATCGGCTCAAACCAGGTTTTATATCCTTGAGGACTTACATTGTCCTTAATAATTTCCAAACAGTTCTTCCAAACCTGGTTATGGTCTTTCTTCATGTAGCTGAGTAATTCTTTGGGGTTAATTAAAACTTGTCAGGGCACCCGAAATCTCTTTCCCGTAACTTTTGCGTCGAATGCGGGGCAAATGAATAATGAAAAAAGTGAAAAAAAAAAGTTATTTAGCCTTGACTTCTTAAAAAGTTTGACTTCCAAACATTTTCTCACGAAACGCTTGCGGGGTCAAGGTTTTTAGCAGTAGAGCAAGCATCTGTTGAGGCAAGGAAGCATAAACCTCTTGATTTCACGACATTAGCAAAACGAACGAAAAAGCAAGTAATCCAACACATACAAAAACAGACTCCGTTTACGACCTTTCGACCATGATTACGCACACCACATTTATTCGTGTACGATATGCTGAAACCGACCGCATGGGTTATGTGTACTACGGCAATTATGCCACCTATTTTGAAGTTGCTCGTGTAGAGACCTTACGAGCATTTGGCATAACTTACAAGTCACTCGAAGATGCAGGTATACTCCTTCCGGTAGTTGATTTTTCTACTCGATACTTTGCTCCCGCTCATTACGACGATCAACTGGAAATTACAACTGCAATACCTGAAATGCCAAGTTCACGCTTGCGTTTTCAATACCAAACATTTCGCGGAGAGAAATTACTCAACGAAGGTGAAACGGATCTTGTGTTCGTGAATGCCTCCACCGGCAAGCCTATGCGCTGCCCGAGCGAAGTCTTAAACTCTTTGGCTTCGCATTTCAAAGAAGACTAATAAGAACCAACATTGCCATCTCCTTCAATTTCTGTATCAATCGATGTTGGATTACCCAAGTAGTAAATACTACCGCTAAACTGCACATAGCCGAATAGGTAATCGCTTGCATAGACATATACATCGTTGAGCGACGAGTTGTTTACATATGCATACCTCGACACCAGGTCGCGTGAATCAATAGTCCCCAGCCCCTGATTAAAAAGATACACTGTAGTGCAAGCGCCTTCTACAATTGCATCGCACACACCGGTATGTGTTGCAACATTGACTGTATCGGTGTAAAGACTTAAGCGTTGTGTTCCTGCAGCTCCTCTGTTTTCAATCGAAAATTTTGATCCCTGAATAGATCCAATGGTAACAATATCACCCGTTGCGTAATTCTGAATATCGATAAAATCAGGAGCGCAAATGCGCACCGTTATTTTGTTCTTGAACGAACGCACGAAGTTGCAACGATTGGTATTCTGAACCTTCAATACTCCATCGGCCACAGTCGTTTCAATATCGCTTAACAAATTACCAGGTGCCGTAATTAGCACTCCGTAGTAATTGGTGTCGAGCAACTCATACTGAATGTAGTCGTTTAACTCAAGTGAAGAAAATGAATCCAGATCACGCTGAATAGTTTCTTGTGTTCCGGCCGACTGAAAACAATCGGGCGCATTCTCGCGATTGCATGAAGCCGCAAAAGCACAACAGAAGAGCGCTGCCATCATTCGAAAAAACACCCTATGACTCAATAACACTCTCATGATTTACGAATGATATAACCGAATCCGAATTCACCATAATCAGCCTTTGCAAAGTGGGTCTTCAATGTAAGCTGCGCATAGAAGTTTCTTGACATCTCATAACGCAAACCCACGCGATGATAAAGCAATCCATTCACACGCTGCGAATCGACGATGTATACTCCTTGCTGAATCTTCAACGCAAAACAATCGAAAAACAAACTATACGAAAGAACACCACCCAACTGCATTACTTGCGAAGGCTTCAGCTCGACATCGGTTCGCTGCGCAATGAGTGGAACGAGCGATGCATCATAAAAAGCATCTATTCCCAATCCAAAAGCACTCTTGTAGGAAAACCTTCGCTCAGCCAAAACAGAAGCAACAGTCGTTACGTACTTGCGTCCCGTTGGCGGTGGAATTTCCTTCAAGCCTCCCACCAATCCCATGCTCAAAGAATATCGTTCGAGCGTTGGCTGCTGAATGACCTTCATGTAATTCGCTCCGGGCTTTCCTACAATGTAGCTCATAAATATTCCGGCGTTGTTGGTGCCGAGATTCGGCAACTGAAATGCTCCATTCGACAGATGGCTCAACCGCATGCCTGCTCGCAGTTCGCCGGAGTTAAATCGCACAATACGCGCTGAATACTGCAGCGAAATAGCTACGTTCATTTGCGATCCGAGAACAGCAGCCTGATGATTTGACTCCAAATCCCAACGCTTGGTGGAGTAACCCATTCCCAACCCCAAACCAAGCCAATGATGGTAACCGGGTGACGATACGCGCAACCAATCGTCCACGTATCGCTTGCCATTCAATGGCAAATTCAGCAAATACGACATCGAGATTTGTTGTCCAAGCTGTTCCGGATTGCCGGTATATGTGTAGGATATATCCACTCCATGCTCAGGAATGTTGTAGGCCTCATGCCAATACTTCGTCCCATCAACGAGTCGCTTTGCATACATATGACACCCGACAGAATGGCCTTGAATGAGATGAGCCATGGATTTGTGATGCGGAATTACAAACCCGGCATGGGGCGAAATTGCTAAGTTCCAGTTTGCAGCAGAATCAAGTTGTGCTTCTGATTTCAATGAGACGAGACATGTTGCAACCATGCAAGCGAACTTCACCAAGCTACAATATGAAACTGCGCTTATTTTCATTTGATGCAATCCTCCACGATTTCTATCATTCTCTTTACACTCGTTTCCTTCGAATACAATCGGTGAAATCGTTCTTTCGCACGAATACCCATCTCACGTATTTCTTCTCGTTTAGAAGAGTCCATACAATTTTCCATGGCTGCTACCAACTCCGACACTTCATCGGGCTTTACCAAGATGCCACAACGTCCTGAATCCAGAATCTCGGGGGTACCGCTGCTGTTGGTTCCAATAATCGGCAAGCCACATGACATTGCTTCAATCGTAACGGTTCCAAATGTTTCCCCCTTGCTGCAGAGAAGAAAAACATCGATTGCATGATAGAAGTGCTGAACATCGGCCGAGTATGGTTTGAAGTGCACGAATTCCTCTAAGCCGAACTCGCTCACCATCGAATGCAAACGCTTTACATAGTCGTCACCTTCATTCAGGGTGGCTTCACCTGCGAGCAGCAGATGCGCATGCATGCCCTTTTGATGCAAGCGGATGAGAGCTTCAATTGCTAAGTGCTGTCCTTTCAACGGATCGAGCCTGCCCAAGACACCGAACAAAAAAACATCTGAATGGATCGCGAAATGAGCACGCGCAGGTAATCGCAAATTCTCATCCGACTTCAATCGACTGGTATCAACGCCCAGAGGAACCACATGAATTTTACGTTTCGAAAAACGAGTGGCTGATTCTACTTGCGCACGCAAAAAATCGAGCGTACTCACCCACGCGTCAATTGGTCGAAAGCGTGCTGTGTGAAAAACATCGCGCTTGGAAACTCCAAATTGCATCGCCTGCTGATACAGCAACTTGAACGAGTTCAACGAAAAACGCTTGGCCCATCCGAGTGTATCCATATCGCGCGTATCACGAAACCATACCAGCGCAATACCATCGGCCTGAAATTGCTTTGCGAGTCTGCGCGCTGAAAGAACATCAAAATATTTTCTATTGCGTTGAACGTTCCGCACCTCCAAGCCCTGCATAGCGGCCTGGCGAGCGAGCGGCGTGTCGCGAACAGCATACACCAACACCTTGTAGCCGGCCTCTTTCATCCAGAGCGCATAACGTACGCTATTCATCTCCAATCCTCCCCAGGAGGTTGAACTGCAATAAAATGCCAGTACTTTTTTGGTTGTATGAGCCACTATTGTTTGAACTTATTCATTGCACAAGGTTCCATATTCCACCAAGAAAAGCAACAAATCCTGAACGGTAACTACTCCGTCTACATCAAGATCAGCAGGACAATCGCAATTCACACTGAAGATGCATGAGCCATCATCCACCTGCGCCGTTGAATCGTAATTTGTTGCATTTGCATACGTGCATCCTCCTACTCCTCCTAAAACAATCCAGTCGACCGAATTGGTTTGACGGGTGCAAACTCCATTCGAAACACGCGCATAATAGGTGCCCGCCTGTGAAGGAGTGAACGTTTGGTTTTGTGCTCCGGCTATCAATTCATCATTCAAATACCACCAGTAATTATTCCCTGCATCAACTTGTAATTGTCCGGGAACAGAGGTACTAACTTGTGGGTAGAACGGACAGCTATCGTGCACCTTATAAATCACATTTGATGTTTTAGCGATATAGACTTCACCTGCTGCATCTTCGCCGAAAGCAACAACTCCATTGCCTGCAGCTGCCAAATTCGAACCCGTAAATCCACCCGAACCATTTGGCACCAAGGAGAAAATATCGCCATCGCAGAAGTCGGAATAGAAGTACAAGCCATTCAATGCCGGATACGCCGCGCCGCGATAGACTACTCCACCCGTGATGGAACAGAAACCTTCATTGTGTGCATGCACCTTCACAGGAAAATCATAGTTCGATGAAGCACCGCACCCTGTTGTATTGTAGGCAGCATTGCCTTCATAGCAGCGCCACCCCCAATTGTACCCGCCACCACTAGCAGCCGGCTCAAAGTTGATTTCTTCCCACAGATTCTGCCCCACATCACCCATCCACATATCACCGGTTGTTCTGTCGAAACTGAACTTCCAAGGATTGCGCACGCCGAGTGCCCAAATTTCAGGCAGTGTATCCGTTTGGCCGAAATACGGATTTGTTTCAGGAATTGAGTAAGGCAATAGGTCGACATCAATACGAAGCATCTTTCCCAGCAAGGTCTGCGGGTTCTGAGAGCGTGCCTCCGGATCACCTCCGCTACCACCATCTCCCATTCCAATGTAGAGATAGCCATCCGGGCCAAATGCAATATGCCCTCCGTTGTGATTGGAATAGGGCTGCGCGATGGTCATAACGGTAGTTGCAGAGAGCGCGTCGGCAACATCCGCATTGTCACTTACCGAGTAACGTGCGATAACTGTATTGCCCGCCGTGTTCGTGTAGTTCACGAAAAAGAATCCATTGGATGCGTAATCGGGATGAAAAGCCAATCCCAACAAACCGCGTTCACCGCCAGTAGATGCGAGCGAAGAGAGGTCGAGAAACTTACCGATATATTGACCGGTGGTATCGATGATTTCGATATCAGCCTGATTTTGTTCCAGAATAAACAATCGATGGTCGCCGCAATTATAGATACCTACGGGAACATTCACGGATGTATAAAAGGTTTCCAGAACGATATCCGGTGCCGTTAGCGTTTGTGCACCCAACCTGATAAAACAAGAAAGCAACGCGATAAAAAAAACGGGTTTCATGCAAAGCAAATTAGTGCATCAAACATACTCCAATCCGAGCTAGGATAAGCGCTAGAAAGGAGCAGGTTCACCCCCGTAACCAAATGGCTCATCGTCATCATCCATCGTATTCAATTTAGACGAAATCGTAATGGTAGTATGGCCTCCCGGTTGTGCTTGTCCTGAACCAAATGAAGTATTGGCCTTCATCGTAGATTCACCGTACTGCGGGTTATCGTAATCGTATCCTTCAAGATTCGCAAACTTCGCCAAGCGTCCGATGAAGCGCAAACGCACTTCCGCCAGCGCTCCATTTCTGTGCTTGGCAACGATGATGGTCCCTGTTCCTGCCGTAGGATTTCCATCGGCATCCACATCAATCTGGTAGTATTCCGGACGATAGATGAACGCAACGATATCGGCATCTTGCTCAATCGCACCCGATTCACGAAGGTCGGACAGCAATGGCTTCTTATCTCCACCGCGCGTTTCCACCTGACGTGACAACTGTGACAGCGCAATCACCGGCACATCCAATTCCTTAGCGATACCCTTGATGCTTCGCGAGATATTCGAAATTTCCTGTTCACGGTTTCCGGTTTTGGATTCGCCACCTACCGTCATCAATTGCAAGTAGTCGATAATAATCATCTGAATGCCATGCTGCGCCTTCAATCGTCGGCACTTGGCGCGTAATTCAAACACCGACAATCCGGGAGTATCATCGATGAAAATCGGTGCCTCCGCTATGCGAGAAATACGCTGGTGCAGTTGATGAAACTCGTGATCTTGCAAATTCCCCTTGCGCAATTTCTCGCTGTCAATTTCGGTTTCGCTGGCGATAAGACGTTGCACAAGCTGCACGCTGCTCATTTCAAGCGAGAAGATAGCCACCGGTATATTGAACTCAACCGCCATGTTGCGAGCCATCGACAATACGAATGCGGTTTTACCCATACCCGGACGAGCAGCAACAACAATCATATCCGATCGCTGCCAGCCACTGGTTATGCGGTCAAGCTCCGTGAAGCCGGATGGCACACCACTCACACCCGATGTGTTTTTACGTGCATTCTCAATTTGATCGAGTGCCGTTTTGATGAGCGCACTCATCTTATCGTAGTTCTTGCGAATGTTACCTTCAGCTACTTGAAACAAGTTGTTCTCTGCCTTGTCGAGCAAATCAAATACGTCGCTGGTCTCATCGTATGAGTCCTTGATGATTTCATTGGAGATACGAATCAACTCGCGCTGAATAAACTTCTGAGCAATGATGCGAGCGTGCGTCTCAACGTTGGCGGTGGAAGCCACGCGATTGGTGAGTTGCGCGATGTAAAGTGGTCCGCCGATAACTTCGAGCTGCCCCATCTTGCGGAGCATCTGCGTTACCGTCAAAATATCGATTGGCTCACCCTTTTGAAACAACTGAATGATTGCCTCATAAATGCGCGAGTTTGCATCCTTATAGAAGCTGCTTGGCTTGAGAATATCAATTACTGTATTCACCGCATTTTGCTCGAGCATCATAGCACCAATCACAGCCTCTTCGAGGTCAACCGCTTGAGGCGGTAACTTTCCCATTTCAACGCCCATGGCTTGGTTCATGGCATCGCGAACGCCTTGCATGCGTTCTCTTCTTTTTTGGCGGTTATCTTGCTCGTTCATGCTCGTGGTGTGTGGTGATTCAAAAAAAGCGGACGTCAAAGATGCATCTCATTTCAGGCTCAACCATCAGATTGTTCTGAACAACGCACCGCTATCTACCAACGGAACGATGTTGACATTTGTTAGGCTTTGGCTCTCAATAAATTTGGACCGAAATGAACTAGATTCGAGGCTTACAAAAACGAGTTTTCAACGGTGCGATCAAACTTCATCCATTCTGTCGTATACTCCATGCCCTACCGATTGTTTTTAGTGGCGTGCGTGCTAATCGTTGGGGTTATGGGATGTAAGAAAAATCCATGCGACGAACAGCCACCATCCATCCAAGTAATTAATCCAGGCGTTGGTGCAGTTTTTTACTTCCAAAACACCATCGAAATTCGGGCGACTATCACAGACGACACAAAGCTGGAATCGGTGACGTGTGAGATTACAGACGCTCAAAACAGACGGTATCTGCAATCCAACACCTTTGCGCCAGCGGGCAATTCTTTTGATTTGAATTATAGTATTTCGCACGACGATCTTTACTTAACCGGAGGCACTTACTTCGTGCGCATCACAGCAAGCGATGGAGAGAACGAGCAGATAGCGTTTCGTGAAATTCAACTCGTCGCTGCTCCCCGATTGCTCGAGCGCGTCTTTACCATTCGCACCGCAGGCAATACCACAGCCATCGACACGCTGCACGGAAATGAATTTCTTCCGTGCATTTCATACGAACACAATTACGCTTATGGTGCTATCGACTCACGTAGCAATCAATACGTAGCATGCAGTCAAAACACCACCGAGTTATCCAGCGGCATCTTTCCGGATTTCGAGGAGTTGTCGGTTCCCTTTCCGCTAACCGACGAAAGCATCACCGCATTCTATCATGACAAAACCAATCATCGCTTCTATTGGGGCACTCAACAAGGCGTAATTTGGCAGACCGATGCAACCGGAACGCGCGTGTTTGCTGCCCTGGCAGCCGACCCCATTCGCGTTATGGAGTCATCCTCTTCGCATCTGGTCGTGTTGAGTGAAGGGGCAACAAGCAACTATCTAAATGCACTTCGCATCAGCAACGGTGTTGTTGAAACAGCCATTCCTATCGCCTGGGAAGTAAAAGGACTCGTTTATCTGCCGGGCGATAGCCAACGCATGATGCTCATCGGCAATCAAGCGGGCGCTGCATACTTTGCTTGGTTCAACCTCGACACATCTGCCATCAACGAAGTATTCAATTTTTACGAATCATCGCCTGTTATGTCCGTTTGCGGCACAGGGGCTAATAACTTCTATGTGGTGCATTCCATCGGCGTTGCATGTTATCAAAACTTACTCGATAGCTACACGTTGGGAACCTCAGTAGTACCCGATAAAATTGTATATGATGATTTGGAAAACACCCTGTGGGGGGTAACGGAGCAGATGCTCTATCGACTCGATGCTAACGCACAACTGGTACTTCAGTCCTTTCCGACATCGGGTCTTAAGGATGTTTGGATCAAGTACAACAAATAATTCAGGGCTTGATAAGATCTACCTGCCACAATCCCCTGCCGAATGTGCCCGCAATTAGTTTGCGAGTAGCGTAATTAATAGCCAATGATTTGATGGGGGTTCCAGGTGCACCCGCCATGCGCAACCAATCTTTACTATGCAACTCAGCGGTGAATACGCCACGGTCGGAACCGACATACATGCGAGGTTACTTTCCACGTTGAATGATCATTGACTCACACAACGCATCGTTCCAATTGCCGGTAACATCTGCATATCGTCGTCCGTCGAAATACCATAGTTTTCCGTTCACTTCTCGCTGCTGATACAAGAGCCAAAACTTGGAACTATCAGCCGGATCAACCTCAATAGAAGCTATCCAGCCCTCTTGCGGTATGTAAGGAACACGCTTCCAGCTCACTTGTGACGCGTCTTCTGTAAGCAAATTGTGAGTAACCCAAATCTGAGGTTCAATCATATTACCCTTGTTCAAAGCATAGACATACATCGTTTGTGGAAACTCAGGTGCTACAAAAAAGCGATACGCATTGTGAAGTGTTGAATCCATTTTTGTGCAATCGAATAGAGTCTCCCATGTTTGACCCAGATCGCGAGAACGTCTGAGTCGCTCACCTGCGCAATACAGTGTTTGATGCTCGGTCGGATGCATGCGTATCCACGTATGCCACTCTGTCTTCCCGTTAGGCCTCAACGACTCGTTGAATCGCTGTCCATCGTAGGTCGCCGCAATTCCTCCTCCTTGTGTTGTGGTGAAGACGACGTTGCGATCGGCTGCGCTGATAGCGCATTCAAATCCATCGCCCCAGGATGCATGTCGCCACGTACCATCTTTGTAATAGTTTCCGCCAACATCATAACCACCAAAAGCCAAGCGCACATCCTTGGACTGCGAGGTCGCAATACCAAAAACGTTGGCTGCTCCAATGCCCTCGCATCGCGGTTCCCAATGCACACCATCGTCGGTGCTCCAACTCACACCACCATCATGCGTGGCCCACAATCGACCATTCGCAGGCGACTGCAAAATCTGATGCACATCGTCGTGCATCTGGTTACGTTCAATTTTGGTAAACGATCGTCCACCGTCATTACTAATCATGACAGGTTGCACATTCGCACACGCCATCCACGGCGTTAACCGATCCACTTCATAAGCTCTTGCGCGTGTCGGAATTACATTCTGAGCATCTCCTTCCATCGAGCGAACAAAGTCCCACTGTCGCGAAGTCATATCATACAAATACAACTGAGCGGGACCGCTCTTACTTTGAGTTGCGCGTTCACTGCAGGTAATCAAAACAAACAAAAACCCGGGCATCGATTCCGTATAATTCAACACGATTCGTCTGAAAGGAAAATTTTGAATAGCACTCAAATCGGGCAATGCGTGCGCTTCCCATGCAACTCCCCCATCTTCGCTGATATACAATTCATCGCCACCCGCCACTACGGTTTTACCATCGCGATAACCATGCAGCCATTCGATATCGTAAAAGTTACCCTGTGCAATGCGCTTCCATTGTGGAACGCGCTTGGTGCGACCGAACAACCAACCCAACGGACCATAGTCGCTAGTTCTTTTAGTCACATCATCGCACACCCATAAGCCCCTGGAGCTGGCAACAAACAACCTATCAAAATCAAACGGACTGCAAACCACTTCACCGATGTAAGATGGCGAGTCGAGCAAGTGAAATGGAAGCGCGGTTGATGGTTCATCACCGTTTATACACGTGTATGTTCGGCCTCTATTCTTAGTAAGCCATAAGCCATTCGTTGCAACAAACTGATCATCGCCATCACCAGTCGCAACAACCCATTGACGTGGGTTGCGCTCATTCACAGCAACGCTTGAAACACCGGATACAGGAAGAAAATCAGTTCCGCCCGTTTGCCAATGTTCACCTTCATCCAACGTATACCAGAGTCCTCCCGTAGGCGAACATGCCCACAACTTGCGCGCATCGGTAGTATGTGCATATAGATAATTGATACGACCTGTGCCAGCGCCTCGTCCGCGTGCATAAGCAGGCACGCCTGTGCCCGAAGAGTCGTCTTCTCGTGGCATAGAAGCAGGGCCTAAAAACTCCCAATGGAATGTTTTGGAAGGCCCCGGTAATTCAAGAACGCTTTGCGCACTTCGCAACAACGTTTGCATGTAACCGGGAGCCGAACTATGGAGAATGGTATCCAAATCTTGAGCATCCAGAGGATTGCACTCAAGCAACAACAAAAGAAAAACTACCAACCTCTGCATCGTTAACGAAAATAGTGCGCACTGAAGAGAACAGCAAAAAACAATGCCCTCCGAAGAGGGCATTGCATTTATTTTATTTCAGCTTGAATTTCTTCTTTACTGAATCAATTGCATTCAACTCTTCCCAAGGGAACAATTTCACCTTCACCTTGATCTCATTCTTCTTACCCTTGTTGAACACCTTCGTCACCACCTGTGACTCGCGTCCCATGTGGCCGTATGATGCCGTTTCCAAATAGATTGGAGTGCGCAGCTTGAAACGCTTCTCAATCGAATAAGGACGCATATTGAACTCGTCCATACCACGAATAATACGCGCAATTTCACCATCATTCATTTTCACCTTGGCTGTGCCATACGTGTTGACATAAAGACCTACAGGCTCTGCAACACCGATGGCATAAGCAACCTGAACCAAAGCTTCATCGCAAACACCGGCAGCAACTAAGTGCTTAGCAATGTGACGAGTTGCATAAGCAGCCGAACGGTCAACCTTTGAAGGATCCTTTCCGCTGAATGCACCACCACCGTGTGCGCCCTTACCACCATAAGTATCCACAATAATCTTACGACCTGTTAATCCGGTGTCGCCGTGTGGACCTCCGATAACAAACTTACCGGTTGGGTTGATGTGGTAATTAATCTTATCGTTGAACAACGCTTGAACGCGCTTGGGCAACTTCTTCTTCACCCTTGGAATAAGAACATTGATGACATCCTCGCGAATCTTCTTGAGCATCGCAGCATCCTTATCGAAGTCATCGTGCTGAGTTGAAATAACGATAGAGTCAATTCGAACAGGCTTGTTATTATCGTCGTACTCGATAGTCACTTGGCTCTTTGCATCAGGACGCAAGTAAGGCATCACCTTTCCCTTGCCCGCCTGAAACTCACGGCGAATGCTAGATAGTTCACGCAATAATGTGTGCGCTAATTCCAATGGCAATGGCATGTAGTTATCGGTCTCGCGTGATGCATAACCGAACATCATACCCTGATCTCCCGCACCCTGTTCCTCGGGCTTCTTGCGCTCAACACCTTGGTTGATATCGGGAGACTGCTCGTGAATTGCAGAGAGAATACCGCACGAGTTTGCTTCGAACATGTACTCGCTTTTGGTGTAACCAATTTGGCGAATAACATCGCGTGCGATGTCTTGCACGTCGAGGTAAGCGTTCGACTTTACTTCACCTGCAAGAACAACCTGTCCTGTGGTTACAAGCGTTTCGCAAGCAACTTTAGAGGATGGGTCTTGTGCAAGAAAATTATCGATTAACGCATCTGAAATCTGGTCAGCTACTTTGTCGGGATGTCCTTCCGACACCGATTCTGAGGTAAATAAATACGGCATGATGTTTTTTGATTGTGCGCCAAAAATAGCGCAGTCGTTTGCTTTTCAAAGGGTACGTTCAAAAAAAGGGCGAATCAAGCATCTTGGCTGCCTGAAATACTCGACTTCCTGCTCATCAACCAAAACAGAATCGCAAAGCCGATTAGAGACAAGAGCATGGCCCACGGCAATGCCGGACTGCTAAAAGTGAACACCACATTCCCTTCCGAAAAGGGAGGAATAAGCACTCCCATAACAACATGGTTTACGCGTTCAATGGGCAATTGCTTCTCATTGTACGATGCGCTCCACAGGTGATGGTAATTCGCATTCAATATCAACCAGCGATCGTATTCGGTTGGATTAATAGCCTTGGCGCTATATTGATTGTAGGACACTTGAGCTTGACTTAGGGAGCATTCGGACCCGATATTATCCAAATGAATGTTCTTCCTAAAAATACACCCCTCACCTACGCTATCACCATCAGCACATATTCGGTATGGAAAATACAGAAGGGGATTCTCAAACACCCATTGCAGTAAACCACTGTCCTTGGCATGATCGAAGGCTCGGAAACGCATTGGGTTTTCACCTGCAGAACTCACTCTTCGATTATAGGTAGATATGTTTTTTTCGAGGTAAGGCGAAGAGGCTAACCCATTCGATTCATCCAGCAATTTCATGGGCACAGCATTGGCCGTTTGATCGTGCGCGGGAAGAGATTCCAGCGTTTCAAAGAACGATGCTGTTTGGCTATAATCAACACTGTGATACAAGGTGGTAGGGGCCGATAGTCGTGTTTGAACCACTAAATCCAAAACCACAAACAAAACCAACGATTGAAATCGAGTGAGCGACATGAAACGCCGAACTAACAATACAAGTGCAATCAGCAGAATAATAATCACGCAATTCACAAGCAGTTGCGAAGCAAACCCATGAGCGGGAAATTCACCGGAATGGGCAATTTCCTGCAACGTTTTCAGCACCAAATCGGATGTGGTAGAATACCACGCAAACAGACCAACAGCAACGAGCGAAACAAGAAAGAAAACTAAGCGGTTCATGGATATGTTATGCTCACCCTCCAGCCACCTGCGTAGCGAAAAACCGGACAGCAACAAGATGCCCAGAATAGCATATCCGCGAAAAAAAGCGGGATGACGAAACAGTCCAAAACCGGGCAAATGATAGGTGAGACGATATATCCCCGAAAAATCTCCCAACGCCAGCCACAAGGCCAACACAACACCGATGAGCAATCCTGCGTGCCAGACTCCCCGATTTCTCCAATAAAAGAGCGTAAGACCGCAAAAAAACAAACCCGCCAATCCAACATACGCATTACGAAGTGACAAGTCGGTCACTTGGAACATCTCATGTGTTGAAAGAACGCTGTATGGAAAGACAAAAGAAATGTAATCACTCCAAACGAACGGATTGATGATCATTGCCTCGTAAGGCAGCTTACCTGTTCGATTGAAATAGGGAAGAAAATCGATGAAGGCGACAATAAAAGGAGATAGCAGCAGCAAGAGTAGAGTTGCTGTAATCAACAATTGAAAACCTCTGGAAAGAACGAAGCTCGACTTATTCTCAGACCGCATAAAATGCCAAAAAGCGATAGCCGGCAACACGTACATCAATACAATGGTAAAAGCCGGACTAGCCCCTGTTATGTTGCACATCAGAAAGAAGGCCAGCAAAGCGGCGTAACGAATACCGTCTCCCTTTAGCACTTTGAGCCAGCCCCATAATATCCAAGGAAGCCAAGCCATACCGATGAGGAACACCATGAGCTGGGCAGAGCCCACCATACAACCCGAAAGCGCATAGCTAATGGCTAAAAGGAAGGATGTTTGTCTATGACCATGCACATAATTACTCAAGGTGAACATTCCCCAACCTGCAACTAGAAAAGTGCAAACCACCTCCACGATTAAGGAGGTTATATCATACTGACCAAACAGCATGAGCAACCAAACAATCGGATACCAGCAGCCACTCTGCAAATCGGAATAACCCGGATAACCCAATCGCTGAAAAGGATTCCATAGCGGCAAGTGTCCGTCGTTTATGTAATCGCTTATGAAAAAACGATATGGCAAATAACCACGCACACTATCCCACTTGGGGATATGCATAAAAAAGCTCAACGGATGTAGAGCCAACACAAGAACAGCAGCAATCAGCAGCCAATACTTGCCTTTATGCCATAGGCGGCCATAGTCAATTGATGGAGTCAAGGTTTTGGTTTGGTGTTGTATAGATAAGGCAAAATCTTCGACGAATAAACATTTCGAAGGTTTAATATGAAACCAATCGTGTTGAGTTTAAATGCTGTGTATATTCGGCCCCGCTTTATCAAGAAGGACGGAGGGAAAAGGCCCGAAGATGTCCTGGCAACCCAATAGAAGTTGGGTGCCAACTCCTCCCCTCACCACGGGGGAAAGATGAGGCAGCGAAACATCGCGCGCACCATTCCTTTCCTTCTTGTAAAGCAATAGCCTATGACTATGAATTTACAAGAACTCGCATCCAACAAAATCATTATCCTCGATGGTGCCATGGGCACTATGATTCAGCGCTATAAACTGGAAGAGGCCGATTTCCGTGGCACTCGCTTCGCGAATCATGATGGTGACCTCAAGGGCAATAACGATTTGCTCTGCATTACGCGCCCCGAAATCATTGAGGAAATACACTACCAATACCTCTGCGCAGGAGCCGACATCATCGAAACCAACACATTCAATGCGCCGCGCATTTCACTCGCCGACTACCACATGGACGAGTTGGCCTATGAACTGAATGTGGAAGCTGCACGCTGCGCAAGAAAAGCAGTTGAACGTTTTGAAAAAGAAACCCCGAAAGCCAATAAGAAATTTGTAGCCGGCGCGGTAGGCCCTACCAACCGCACAGCTTCTCTGTCGCCCGATGTAAACGACCCCGGATTTCGCGCCATCAACTACGATCAACTTGTAGAAGCTTACAGCGAGCAAATCAAAGGCCTTCTCGACGGTGGCGTCGATGCATTACTGATCGAAACCATTTTCGACACACTCAATGCGAAAGCAGCGCTTTATGCGGCCATGGAGGTTTGCGAGGAGCGTGGTGTCGAAGTTCCGCTTATGATAAGCGGTACAATCACCGATGCAAGCGGTCGAACGCTGAGTGGACAAACCGCCGAAGCGTTCTTCATTTCGATGTCGCATGCTCCACTATTCAGCATCGGCTTCAATTGCGCGCTCGGTGCAGAACAGTTGCAGCAATATGTAGAAGTGCTGAGTCAGCATGCCAATTGTCTCGTCAGTGCTTACCCCAATGCAGGCTTACCCAATGCCATGGGACACTATGACCAAACCCCCGATCAAATGGCAGCCCTCGTGCGCGACTATTGCGAGAAGGGCATTGTAAATATTCTTGGCGGATGCTGCGGCACTACCCCGGATCATATCAGCGCCATTGCGCGCATTGCCGCTGAATACAAACCACGTCCTGTAACAGAAACTATAGGTTGAAGAACGAACGATGAGCACGAACACATCCCAATATAAGATTCGACTTTCAGGTCTCGAGCCGCTTGTTGCAACAAAGGAATCGAACTTCATCAACGTAGGTGAACGTTGCAATGTAACGGGCTCGAAAAAATTCCTCGAGCTAATCAAGAACAACCAATTCGAGCAGGCTGTTGCTGTTGCCAAAGAACAAGTTGAAGGCGGCGCACAGATACTCGATGTCAACATGGACGAAGGGTTGATTGATGGCGTGCAAGCCATGACACGCTTCCTCCACCTCATTGCCAGCGAACCCGACATAGCACGCATCCCGGTGATGATAGACTCCAGCAAGTGGGAAATCATTGAATCCGGACTCAAGTGCATTCAAGGTAAAGGCGTCGTGAATTCGATTTCACTGAAAGAAGGAGAAGAAGACTTCATTGCGAAAGCCAAGAAGATAAAGCGATACGGTGCTGCAGTAGTAGTAATGGCATTCGACGAGCAAGGCCAAGCCGACTCGCTCGAACGCCGCATCGAAATCTGCAACAGAGCGTATCGTCTACTTGTCGACCAAGTAAAGTTCACGCCCACCGATATCATTTTCGATCCGAATATTTTCCCGATTGGAACCGGCATGGAAGAGCACCGCAACAATGCGGTGCACTTCTTTCAAGCAACCCAATGGATCAAGGAAAATCTTCCGGGAGCTTTAGTAAGCGGCGGCGTATCGAATGTCTCCTTTTCATTCCGAGGTAACAACCGTGTGCGTGAAGCCATTCACTCCGTGTTTCTTTACCACGGCATCAAGCATGGCTTAGACATGGGCATCGTGAATCCGAGTCAATTGGAAGTGTACGATGAAATTCCCAAAGACCTACTGGAATTAGTGGAAGACGTTGTTCTCAATCGCCGTGAGGATGCTACCGAGCGCCTACTCGATTATGCCGATAAGAACAAAGAATCAGCGAAGAAGGAGAACAAACAAGACCTCGCATGGCGTCAAGCATCCATAGAAGACCGCTTGTCGCATGCACTCATCAAGGGCATCATCGACTTCATCGATGAAGACACCGAAGAAGCCCGCCAGAAATATGGTCGCCCGCTGCACGTAATCGAAGGTCCGCTCATGGCGGGAATGAGCATCGTCGGAGATTTATTCGGAAGCGGGAAAATGTTCCTGCCGCAAGTAGTGAAGAGTGCGCGCGTAATGAAGAAAGCAGTTGCTTATCTCGAACCCTATTTGCAAGCCGAGAAAGACGAACTGCGCGCTTCAGGCGGCGTAGCATCCAACAATGCAGGCAAAATACTAATGGCAACCGTGAAGGGTGATGTGCACGACATCGGCAAGAACATAGTAAGCGTAGTACTTGCGTGCAACAACTACGAAATCATCGACCTCGGCGTGATGGTACCTGCCGATAAGATTCTGGAAACAGCTATCAAGGAAAATGTCGATGTGATTGGACTTTCGGGACTCATTACACCATCGCTCGATGAGATGATTCATGTAGCGAAAGAAATGCAGCGCAGGAAGATGAACATGCCACTGCTCATTGGAGGCGCTACTACTTCGCGCGTGCATACAGCCGTAAAAATCGAACCGTATTACGAC
>JBKCGW010000193.1:0-1244 GCA_046303175.1 Flavobacteriales bacterium | reverse complement strand
GGCGCGGAGTTTTATTTTGATCATAGCGCCACCGATCCGGATGGTGATGCATTGGAATACGCTTTTTACTCACCATTCGCAGGAGCACCGGCACACTCCCCTATGCCCGATCCTCCGGCAGGACCACCCTACGATCCCATTAGCTGGGCCAATGGATTCAACGCCAACAATCCCATTACAAGTTCTCCTCAATTCACCATTGATGCGGCAACCGGCTACATTACAGGTACAGCAACAGCACTAGGAACGTATACGGTTGGAGTGGCGGTAAATGAATACCGCAACGGGGTGCTTATCAATACGGTTTATCGCGACTTCCAGTACCGAGTTATTTTTTGTGCATCAAGTCAGGCGGACTTTCCTACCATGGAAAACTCTTCCTACGAATCCTGCAGCGGAATTGAAGTTGATTTTGAAAACACGAGTACAGCCTCAAACAACACCTCCTATCACTGGGACTTCGGTGTGGCCGGTATCGATTCAGACACATCGAACGTTTTTGAGCCTGTATTCACGTTTCCGGAACCGGGAACCTATTTGGTTACTCTTACTGCCAACCCTGGTTGGCCTTGCGAAGATCAAGTTCAGCACGAGTACACCGTATTTCCGCCGGTTGTGCCTACCATAACCATCGGGCAGTATGAATGTATGGACCTAGTCGATACATACGACTTTACGGTTACGGGCGATTACACAACGTTGGCGGATATCAGTTGGAACTTCGGACCGGGAGCTGTTCCTTCCTCTTCTACCAACGATAATCCTGCGAATGTTGAGCTACCAGCCGGTTCTGCTACTTGGACGATTACCGTACAAGTCGAAGAAAATGGTTGCATTGGAACCGATACCGAAGTAATAACAAATGAACCCGATGCCATTGCATCGATTCAACCGCAGGATGTTTTCTGCTCGGGTTTGGTATACAATTTCGCCAGCAACTCACTAAATGCAACCAGTCATACATGGGATTTCGATGGACTTGGGACGGAAGATCTCACTGATATTCTGAACCCGACCTACGAATACGTAACCGGAGGAACGTATGATGTTCAACTCATCGTTACGGGCTTCAACTCGTGCAACGACACATCAACGGTCACCTTCGATATTGCAGAAAACCCGGAACCGTATTTCGAGCCACAACCCGCTCAGTGCTTGGTGAGCATCAGTTTTAGTTTTGAAGCACAAGGCCAAACAACCTTAAACCCTCAATATACTTGGACGTTCGGACCGAATGCAAGCCA
>JBKCGW010000192.1:0-2265 GCA_046303175.1 Flavobacteriales bacterium | reverse complement strand
ACACAACCTACACTGCTACAGGCAGCAACCTGCAATACCCGGGAGACAATTCTATGTACGTCGGTTATGTAGAAGTAACTGAAAAAGTACAAGCCCTCGGAGCAGGACAATACTGGGCGGCTGATATGGCCCTAACCACAGGTGATGGAGGAAGCACAGGATATTATGGAGGATGGGGAATGGTTGTGGTTTATGCAAATTCCAAAATGCAAAAACGTGATATTACTGTTTTTGACGGTTACGCGTTTATGGATGGTGGTGCAGATCTAAGCTTCGAACTTCCCGTGAGCGGTTTCAATTCTACACTCAATGGTGCGGTTAATACAAAATTAGGTTTGATGGCCGGTGAAGGAGATGTAACGATTTCAGGTGATCAATTTGAAATCCAAAAACTGAATACAACCAACTATGAACTTTTAAGCCATGGCGGTAATTCAACTACCAACTTCTTCAATAGTTCGATTTTCACAGGTGGTAATGCGCGCAATCCCAACCTCGTGAACAACACGGGTATGGACATTAGCATGTTTAACATTCCAAACCCATCCAATAGCGTAATTGCGAATGGACAAACCAGTACGAAATTCCGATACAGCTCAACTCAGGACACCTATATTATCTACTCGATATGCATGGCCGTTGATGCCTATGAACCTGCCATTGAAGGTTTCCTTTCGACGGTAAGCGTAAATGGGACCCCAACTTCATCATCCTCATTAACCGTATTACCGGGCGATGAAATCACGTACAATGTGAAAATTCGCAACCGCGGAAATGAACCGGTAAACAATGCGCGCCTTGAAATACCGCTTCCCTATTCTGCTGTAACCTATTTGGGCAGTACCGTCAATGCTTACGCTCCTGCATCTTCTTCAACACTTCCGATTATTGACGTTTTAGCGAGCGCTAATGGAAGCTTGGTATGGGACTTTGGCACGTTGCCTGTTCCAGCTAATGCAGATGATGTGCTAGGTGAAATTACATTTACACTTCAAGTGAGTGAAGATTGTGAGCTATTCCGCAACTTTAACTGCTCGGCTCCGACGGTTGAAATCGACGGAACGATATCCGGCGTTGGTGCAAACACAGGTATTGCAGTGGAAGATCAACGTTTCTTCGTTGGGTTCTCTGCTACCGATGGTTGCTCAACAGAACCAATTAACGGTCCTTTTACCATCAATATCAACTCGGCTGATTGGGTAACTGCGAACTGCCCTGCCGGTGACGGTGTGCGTGATTTTGCATACTGCAACCGCACAACTCCTATCAGCATCACAGAAGTTTCTGGCTTCTATCCTGCAGGTACACGTTTCTTCAATGTAGCAGGAACTACCGAATACACTATTGCCAATCCATTCCCGAATGTTGCCGGCCCAACCACTTACAAGGCACAATTGCCGGGCGGTGGATGCCAGCTTACATTCACGATTGCCGTGACCACCATCACTTCGGTACCATCAGTAGCTGCAGGAACTTTGGAGTATTGCCAAAATTCTCCGGCAGTTGCATTGACAGCTACACCGAGCAATCCTTCTTATACACTTTATTATTATGCACCAAGCAATGGCGCAACTCAACCGAGTATCATTCCTGCTACCGATGTAGTTGGAACTTTCACCTACCAGGTTGCAGAAGGTCCATCATCGACCTGTATTAGTTCAAATCGCGCAGATATTCCGGTAACCATTCTCGAGTTGCCGACTATAACCGCTGCACCGGAACAACCGGTTTGCTTTGGTCAAACCGGCAGCGTGGTTCTCGCTTCAAGCGGTGGCACAGGTGCTCTGACCTACAGTGCCATCAACCCTGCAACCAGCGGATTGAATGCAGGCAGTTATACCTACAGTGTTTCTGACAGCAAGAACTGCCGCGCTACTGCAACAGCGGTTATCAACGCAGCTCCGGATCAACCGGCTCAACCTGAAATTGAATGTTGGGAAAATGCAAGTTGGAATTCGATGACATGCCAGTGGGATGTTACCGGCGAGCAGCCTGAGCAGCCAAGCATCGAGTGCTGGGAGAATGCAACATTCAACAACTCTACTTGCTCTTGGGATGTTACAGGCGAACAGCCTGAGCAGCCAACCATCGAGTGCTGGGAGAATGCTGCATTCAATAACTCAACTTGCTCTTGGGATGTAACAGGTGAACAACCTGAGCAGCCAACCATCGAGTGCTGGGAAAACGCAACATTCAACAACTCTACTTGCTCTTGGGATGTTACAGGCGAACAGCCTGAGCAGCCAACCATCGAGTGCTGGGAGA
>JBKCGW010000191.1:0-4229 GCA_046303175.1 Flavobacteriales bacterium | reverse complement strand
GAAGGAGCCTGGTATGCATAGGGATTCACAAAGATGCGTTTATTCGAGCATCAGCAACAACATTTTTTTGAAAGTCATATTGTGTCGCATTGTTGAATACTTGGACTTTGTCATTGCGAAAAATTCATGAATTGTACCCTTCATTTGTGAACATGCAACTCACCAATCAAAATGATTCACTTGCTTTTTGCCGCTTTGTTTTGGCAATGGCCGTAATCTTTCTGATTGGGTTCCAATCCTGCGCCGACCAACCTAGTGTGCAGCCGCCCATTATTACGGCCGATACCACCGGTATTTCCTCCACCGGAGCCATACTCCTGCAAGGAAACGTGGTCGTTATTCCACCACCGGCTCTCATCGCGCACATGATCCGATCCAAATCGATACCATTCGAATCTTCCTGCACCATCGATGCGACGCACCCTGAGCAGTGGACCGGAGAGCAAAAGAAGGCCCTCAACCTAGGAGTGCTGGGTGCCGACCTTTCCTACTTAATCAACCATGGACAAAGTGCCGTGATTCCTCAATACCTCGCATCCATTCGCAGACTCACCGATGATTTGGGCATTTCACATCAAGTAAACCCGGAATTGCTCAACCAAATAGAAGCCGGTCTTGACAACCCTGAATACATGCTGGGTTTGCACAGTGTGTTTTTTAGAAACCTGGAACAATACCTCGAATCGAATAAGCGCTCATCCATCAGCACCTGCATTTTATTGGGAGGCTGGATAGAGTCGATGCATCAACTGGCTGCGCCTGCCGATAGCATTGCCGCCCACCCGCTCGATGACGTTCTTGCCGAACAGTCATACACTGCTCAAGGTATTCGCGCGCTGGCACTGTCTGTCAGTGATAATTCCTTTTCGGAAATTCAATCGTCCATCATCGCGCTATGCGACGCCCTGGATGAACTTGAGAAGTACTATGCGTTTCGAGAACCCGTTCACGATCAGCGACAATCGATTAGTTACCTGCGCAGCGAATCATCCGTCATTTGTACCGACGAGCAGCTGGTAGAGCTTCATCAGCTCATCAATCAAGCACGCCAATTAATAATCGAACCATGAAGAACCTGAGCTGCACTGCCCTATTGACACTGATGGCCGTTGTTTCCTTGGGACAATGCGATGAATCGAAGATGATTGCTGAAAAGAGCCTGGGTGAAAACTATGTTACCGATACACGTTTTGCACAAACCCTGATTTCGGGGGAAGACTCCCTTGTAGTCAACTACGTTTGGCTCGCGAATAACACGTATCGCATCGCAACAGGGTCGATTGAAAAACAACAGATTAGCATACAAGCCTTCGACCAGAACAACAACCTAATTTTCGACAATGCCGCATTTGGATATCCATCAAATTGGAATTTCTTCATTGAACACAGCATGCTCGTTCGATGTGTTTTTCGTCTGCTGGACAAACCCGTCACACCGGTTTGCATTACTGTTTTGACTGGATTTAAAAAATAATGAGCCTAAAATGGAACCCGTTGGGGATGGGTTCGTAGAAAACGCCCAATGAGTGCAGGAATACTAAGAGCGTTGATGCAGTTATTTGCCATCATCAGCGGGTCCGGTTTAAAATCGGGACGCGAGATCGTGGCCCTCTTCCTGCGCCAGCAACTCAACAAGGAAATGGTCAACAACTACCTCAGTTTGTATGAGGAGTTCGCGAAAAAATTCCATGACATAAAAGACTCCGAGAAGCGAACCAGCATGGCCTCGGTGAAAGTGTTGCGCATCTGTAGTCAAATCAACGAAGAATTACAGCAAAAAGAAAAGTTCTTTGTGGTTGTGCGTTTGCTCGAGTTCTTGCGTGAATACACCGAGCATGGTGCGCAAGAACTGGCATTCGTAGAAACCGTAGCTGATGCCTTCAACATCCCTCAAGAACTCTTTCGCCGCATACAAACCCATGTGGATTGTACCGCGGAGCAGTTGCCGGATGACCCATCGTTTCTGGTCGCATCGACCGAACGAGTGGCTTTACTTAAGAAGACCCAATTCCTTCAAACAGAAAATCTGAAAGGACAGCTGTTGTTCTTGCGCTTGGAAGATGAAAACATATTCTTCGTTCGTTACTTCGGTCCGGATGCGTTGAATTTGAACAGCCAGCACATTACGCCTCAACGCACCTACGTGTTCGGACAAGGCTCGAGCATCCGAGGTAGCAAGATAAGCCCTGTATTCTATAGCGATGTTCTGCATCGATACCTGCAAACGGGAAGCAAACGCAGCATCGTTTATCGTGCTGAAAATGTTTCTTACTACTTTCCAGGCACTACCAGTCAGGCTTTACATCAATTCAATTTGATGGAAGATAGCGGCACCTTGGTAGGGATAATGGGAGGAAGCGGTGCAGGAAAGAGCACCTGCTTGAATGTATTGAACGGGAATTACCTGCCCACGTATGGTAAGATAACCCTGAATGGCATTGACATTCACCGAGAGAAAGACCAGATACAAGGAGTGCTGGGCTATGTAGCCCAAGACGACTTGCTCATTGAAGAACTGACCGTATTCGAAAACCTCTACTACAATGCCCGATTGTGCTTTTCGGGAATGACGAATGAGGAAGTTGCACAACGGGTGCATCAAACACTTCACTCTGTGGGGTTGTTTGAATGCAAGGATTTGAGAGTCGGCAGTGTGCTCGACAAAACCATCAGTGGTGGACAACGAAAGAGACTCAACATAGCACTCGAACTCATTCGGGAGCCGGCAGTCTTATTTATCGACGAACCCACCAGCGGACTTTCGAGCCGCGACTCTGAAAACATCATGGACTTGCTCAAGGAACTCACCCTTCGCGGCAAGCTCATATTTACTGTTATCCATCAACCATCGAGCGACATTTTCAAAATGCTCGATAAGCTGTTTATACTGGATCAGGGCGGATACCCCATTTATTATGGCAATCCGGTTGAAAGTATCATTTACTTCAAGCGACTGGCCAACCAGGTTAACCTCAATGAGAGCGAATGCCCGTATTGCGGTAATGTGAATCCGGAGCAGATCTTCAACATCATTGAAGCCAAGGTAGTGGATGAATACGGGAATGAAACGGAGTACCGTAAGGTTACCCCTGCAGAATGGAACAACTTCTTCAACGTGATGATAGGCAATCACCTTTCCGAAAGGGTATTGCCTGAAGACAAGCCACAAAGCGCCTCGAAGTTACCGGGCGTATTCGCGCAATTGAAGGTGTTTGTGAAGCGCGACGTGTTGAGCAAAATTGCCAATAGGCAATACATGCTCATCAACTTCCTGGAGGCGCCTTTGCTTGCAGCTGTTCTTTCGCTCTTCATCAAATATTATCCTACGGGTACAGCCGGATTTCAGCCCTACACCTTCCGAGAAAACCTCAACTTCCCACAATATCTGTTTATATCGGTGGTAGTGGCCATTTTCCTCGGGCTTACGGTAAGTGCTGAAGAAATCATCAAAGACCAGAAGATTTTAAAGCGCGAACGCTACCTGAGTTTGAGCAAAGGCAGTTATCTCGCCAGCAAGCTGGCTATTCTTTTCTTCATATCACTGGTTCAAAGTCTGTCGTTCGTTTTAGTTGGAAACACCATTCTGGAAGTAGAAGGAATGCTGCTCCCATTCTGGCTTGTGCTCTTCAGCACCAGTTGTTTTGCGAATGTTCTCGGACTTAATATTTCGGCTAGCTTCAACAGTGCCAAGGTTATCTACATCATTATTCCCATTCTCATTATTCCGCAATTGTTGCTGAGTGGTGTGATTGTGCGATTCGACCGCCTGTATCCGGGAATCACCAGCCAATCCAAGGTTCCTTGGATTGGTAATACGATGGTTGCTCGATGGGCCTATGAAGCAATGGCAGTGTATCAATTCAAGAACAATGATTTTGAGAAGCAGTTTTTCGCGTTCGACCGCGATAGGAAATACTATGCTTGGAAGAAGGATTACTGGTTGAAGGAATTGAAAAACCGCAGCACCGATGCACAAAAGTTGCTCGGTCAAGAATCAGGCAAGACTCAACTGACATCCAACCTCGAAATTTTGCGCAATGAATTATCGCAGGAGTGCACTCGCATTCCCGACTTCGTGGTTCCGGGGTTAGACATGCTTCAACCCGAAGTGGTGAATGTGGATGCACTGCGTGAAATCGACACGGTGCTCATTCAACTCGATCGCTATTACATCGATATCTATAACGATGTAAACGACCGAAAAGAAATTCTGATTAGTGAATTGACAT
>JBKCGW010000190.1:0-12510 GCA_046303175.1 Flavobacteriales bacterium | reverse complement strand
TAGTACTTTCCCTTGGTGTATTTCGTTGCATCAATCGATTGGCCTCTGCCCGAGGCAATGAGAGTTCCAAATTCACTCACTACTTCATAGTCTGTAACACCTGAAAATTCAATGTTGTTTGAAATCTTGGTTGACTTGATTTTCACCTCAGGTGCAGTACTTTCAACTTTATATTCTTCCGAAGCGTGCTGGCCTTTGTAATCCATTTGATAGATGCGAAAGGTGTTGGTGCCGGTATGCAAATTGAGTGGGAAGTTGTAGCGACAAGTTTCAGGAATGCCTTTTCCTTTCAATTCTCCCACCTTAATCCATTTGTTCCAACGAAACTGTTCAACAACAAATACCAATGATGAGGTTTCTTTTTCAGTGGCCCATTCCATGCCGCCTGTAGGGCTTACCGTCATGGAGGTAATTTCGAATGAACTTGTAGGATAGATTACTTCCGGATTGAGGATTTTGACGTCACAATTCTCTTTGCAGCGGAGCACGATTTCGAGCGGATCACCGTTGTTGAGTTTCCAGATAGCCAAATCAACAGCAAACGATGCAGAGTTGAGCTGGTCGGCCGTTACCTGACCGTTTACAAGGACTTCGAATACACAGTATCCGGAGCCATCCGCCGTCATTGGATTTTTGACATACAAGTCCTTGCCTTGGTAGATACCGCTGATAATAACAACTTCGGCCAACACCGAAGCAGAAAATAACATTGAAAAGGCTAGTACAAGAAGTAGTCTCATGGTCGGATAGTTTAGCAAACGAACTAGGTACGAATGTAAACAAATCTATCCGAATAGATTAAAGCCCAATGTTACAATTTTACCGTTGCAAGGGCGGTCAGCATGCGTAAGGCGTCGGACAAGGCGAATTCACCATCGGCGGGAGTTTGAAAACGATAGGTCGTATTGGCGATGGATGTTGTTTGCTTCAATCCGTAATCATGGATGTTTCCATCGGGTAATACACGCTTGTAGATGGATGAATTCATTTCATCATCCAACGTAATATGTTTGAGTATTCCATCGTGATTGGGAGTTGATGGCGAAGTTGCATCAATAATGCTGGCCACAAGTCGGAATTGAGGTCCGCAAGTGATGACGAGTGACTCTTCGTTTTTGGCCAGCGTAATCGTTGCTTCATGAACGATGAGCAGGTCCTTAGGAAGTACAATTTGAAAGTGAAAGTCTCCTTCGTCGACTACAAAAAGCGAATCATTGCGTTGCAGTTCGATTTCTGCTCTTTCTCTTCGGGCACCCGGTACGATGCAGCCGGTAAGAAGCAGGATGGTAATGGAGATAGCAGTGATAAAAGGTGCTTTGAACATGGCTATGCGTGATTTGCTCACGTATACGGCCCATTCAAGGGGAAGGTTACGATTCTGTGAAAGGAAGTATCAGCTTAAAGAAACAAGTGCTACAGCTTCACTTTCTCAGTTGGTGATGTAAAGAATCGGGTTTTCGAAAGCGGTTCGATAGGTTTTCAAGGGAAATGCGGTAGGCCCCTCGATAATGCTACCGTCGCTGATAAGCCATTGCGAGCCGGAGCAGGGATCACTCACAATTACGTTGTCTTCGTTTACGGTAACGGCACAATTGTCTTGTGGTAGGTAGGGGCTGTGTCTTTCGAGCGCGATGAATTCATCCGGACTCTTTCTGTATACAATGATACCTCTGGATCCGCCCGTTATATAAACCCATCCCGATGGAACACTCAAGTTGAAGAAATCAGGTTGAAGCACGTTGATTGCGATGTTAACCGGCACATCGGGTACACGGTCGATATTCCGTTCACGGCAACCGCTGAGTGTCATCAAAGCCAGTAATAGAGGGATAGCGAAACGCATCATGAAACGAATGTAGGAAGGTTACAACACACTTTTAACGGAAGTCCCCGGAATGTAGTCTTTCAGATAGAAGGGTTCGAAATAGGCAAGGTCTTCAAACTTCTTGTCGTTGAATGCTTGAATGGCCAATGAGTGCATCATGTCGGCCGATGGAAGAACGGATAGTATGCGAACGCGAGGGTCGAGCAGTTCACGGCATTTCTCGGCGCCATCACCCACCAAAACCAGTTTTTCGGGCGCGAGTGAAGCGAACGTTGTTGAATCGACTATCACGGCTTCATCGCGTGTCATTCGCTTGCCGGATGCGTTGAATTGTGCGGTGTAGACCTCCATGCGACGCGCATCAATCATCGGAACAATAGCTTCAGCATCGGTGTGTTGTTGTGCAGCGTAGCCGGCAAGCAAAGCAGTTGTTTCGATTGCAATGAGCGGTATATTCAGTGAGAAGCAAAGGCCTTTGGCGGCGCTTACTCCAATGCGCAAACCGGTATAGGATCCGGGTCCTTTACCAACTGCTACGGCTGCAATCTGCTCCCATTTCAATTGACTTTCTTCGATTAACTCATGCATCATTCCATGCAATTGCTCAGCATGTACAAAGTGCTCAGCCGATGCGGATCGATGATGCAGCACTGCATGTTCATTTGCAATGGCTACCGAACAATTTTTACTGGAGGTTTCCAGCAACAGCAAATAATTCATTGCGGTATTACTTGGTGTTCTCCTGTTCGTTACCGGAGCGGATTTTCAACTTATCGCCCGGTTTCAGTGATTGTGCCACCACCTCATAGGGACCGGTAATAATTTCTTCGTTCTCTGCTATGCCCTCGGTAATCTGGATGTACTTATCGTCTTGTATACCTGTTTTTACAACGCGTATTTCCGCCACATCCGAAGATGTATTGCGAACAAAGACTACGGTAAACGGCTCGTCGGGAGTGCTGCTTTCGGTGCTTTCTCTATTTAGTTTGTCCAGGATGGATGCCGATGTTGTATCGTCGCGAGCCGCTACCGCCTTGATAGGAACTGAAAGTGCACGATCCGATTTTTCAGTAATGATATCGACCGTAGCGCTCATGCCGGGTTTGAAGGGTGAATAGTTTTCGCCCTTGCCTTCCATAAGATGCGCATACGACTCGGGCAGTACGCGAATTTTCACCGAGAAGTTGGTTACCTGGTTGAGGTTCATCTGTTCACCAATGGCATTGAGCGCGGTGTTACCAATTTCAGTGATGATGCCTTTGAACGTTTCGTTTTTGTAGGAGTCTACTTCTACGAGTGCCGTATCGTTCAGATTTACGCGCACGATATCACTTTCATTTACCTCCACATTGACTTCCATAAACGTGAGTGCAGAAATGTTCATAATCACATCGCCGCTCATCATGTTGTTGCCAAGCACTGTTTCTCCAAGCTCTTTATTGAGTGCTGTTACAGTGCCTGTCATGGGTGCAAGGATGGTTGTTCGTTTGAGATTGTCGGCTGCCTCGTTTACACCGGCCATGGCACTTTCAATGGCGAATTGCGCGCTGTGAATGCTCTCTTGTGATGCTTCAACTTCGGCCTTGGATGTTTCGAATTGACTTGTGATATTTTCCAATTCCGCTTTGGAGATGGCGCCATCATCAAATAATTTTTTCTGTCGCTGGAAATTCAGGTTGGTGACATTGAATTGCGCCTCGGCCTGCGCCAGACGCGACTTTGCACTGCTGAGGTTACTCTTCGAACTATTGAGAGCTGCTTCTGCGCGGTTGTAGGCAGAGGTATACAGGTCGGGGTTTATTTTCACCAGCAGCTGACCTTTTTGAACGAGGTCGCCTTCTTTCACCGGGAGCTCTACAATTTGACCTGAAACTTCCGACTGGATTTTTACTTCCGATTCCGGTTGAATCTTACCGCTGGCAGCCACTGTTTCAATGATGCTTCGGTAGGCGCTTTTTTCAATCGTAACCTCCGTATGATCTTGCTTTCCGGCCACAACGCGGTAGGTAACACCTCCAACGGCAAGAATACCGGCGGCAATCAAAATGCGTTTCAGTGATTTGTTCATGGTTTTAATGTGATGGCCTTGCCTTGGTAAAAGTCGAGCACCTTGAGTTTGAAGATATAGTCGTATTTGCTTCGAGCCAGGTTGGCTTGAGCAATTTCCATTCGCATGCGTGCATCGGCATATTCCGTGATGTTGCTCATGCCCTGCTCGTAGCGCAGTTGCGCCCAATCGAAGGCTTTCTCGCTGGCAGCCACACTTGTTTTAAACGCGTAGTAGTTGGCAAGCGCAGCTTGCGCATCATTGTATGCCTGATAAACACTTTGGGTAATGGATTGCTTGGTTTGTTCGAGTTGCAATTCAGCCTGACGGAAGTTGATTTCTGCACGCTTCACACCCGTGTGAGTTGCAAAACCATTGAAGAGCGGAATATTTAGCGAGAAAAATAGAGATCGGTTTACGTTGTCTTGAAGCTGGTTATTGAATGCCTTGGTTTGATAGTCATCCGTGCTATAAACCGGCTGTGGAAGTGAAAACACCATATCGCCGGTGTTTAGCACTGTACCTATGGGAAAAGCGAGTGTATCCGGATTACCACTCACCACTTTGGCTGCTCCTGAATATCCGGTACCGAACGAGAAGCTGGCATTGAGGCTGGGATAATAGCCCGATTGCGCAATTTTTCTGCCCAATGCAGCGCTGGCAACCGATGTGGTAGCACTTTTTATTTCAGGGAAGTTATTGATGGCTGCCTGTACGGCCACATCAGGATTCGATAGCAGCGTATATTGCTCTACTTCGTCGAGTCGGGGAATGACGATGTTAAACTCATTGAGCTTGCTAGCGTCGAGCTGCAGCAATTGGATAAGCGAAAGTTTAGAGAGCCTGAAGTTATTTTCGGTGGAAACGAATGATGCGTTATCGCTGGCCAACTGAGCCTGCATATCGTTGAGATTGCTCACCGCAAGTTGTCCGGCATCAACGAGTTTCTCCATGCGTTTCACCTGCCTATCGGTTCCATCCAATGTCCGTTTGGCAATGTCCATGAATTCTTTGTTGATGATAATGGCGAGATAGGCCGACGCAACATTGAGAGCAATATCGTTGCGCATTTTTTCATAGTTCCACTTCGCAGTTTCTGTGTTAAGACCGGCTTGCTTGAGTGTATTTACTTGACGCAGTCCGCTGAAAAGATTCATACTCGTTGCAATACCAAAGTTGTTGCTTTGAATACGTGAGCTAGCGAATTGGTTGGTAAATGGGTCAATTCGCTGTCCCCAGTTATAACCATGGCCTCCTTGCGCATTGAGAGAAGGAAGCATCGAACCCATCGCATTCGTTTCTCCCAATTTTGTCAAGGCTATATTTTCTTCGCTGAGTTGTACAGCGAGGTTATTGTGCAGCGCGTATGAGATACAGGAATCGAGTGTCCACGATTGTGCCCCTAAGCTATTACTCAGAAACAGCAAGCCAATGAGTGCAGCAATGGTGCGAAAGGATGGAAGTGAAAAAGTCATTACGGGCGCAAACTTAGCTTGGTTAGTCTGCATTCGGCATTAAAAAACGTTATGAAATGCAGAGAGATATATGAGGAAGATCAAAGAAAAGCAGAGCAGTTTATAGCTCAGTAACTTCAATTTCTACACGTCGGTTGGCGCTTACCTGCCATTCTGTTTGAGGGTCCGGGTAGAGCATCTGTTTATTGCCCATTCCTCGGGTTGTGAGGCGATCGGTTGCAATGCCATGCTGCACGAGATAATCTACAACGGCCTCCGCTCGCTTTTCAGATGCACGGCGGTAGTAGGCATCCGAGTTTTTCTTGTCTTCGTTAACGGGGCAATTGGCATGACCGATGATGCAAATTTTAACCGAAGGATTTACGGTCATGAATTGCACGAGTTCTTCCAATGCCGGAACCGACTTGTGGTAAAGCTGGGTTTCATCGCCCAAAAAAGTGATGTCTTCAATGCTTGTCTTCAAACCCACAGAGAGCGGCTTCAATTCAACTCGCTCATAGTGAGTGCTCGATTCTGCAGGCCAGAATTTGTGAGCGTAGTACATGTAGCCTTCTTTAACGACCGAGACCGTGTAGATTAGGTAGTTCTTCAACAGCATGGTAGAGTCAGTGAAATTCTTGAAGATGACCGTTTTTCGAGGGTTTAGGCCCTTAATCATTACGTCTGCTTCGATGAACATCTTCGATCTGAAGTCCGTAACCGTGATTTGCATTTTTTGATCCTCGGCCTCCGGCACTTGCGTAGAGTCGATTTTTATCTCCTCAAAAAATTGTGCAGATGAGGTTCCGGCCGCCAGTATCAGGCACAAAAGAAGAAGACTGATGTTTAGAAAGGACCTCATTGCGGCGATTTCGAGCGATTTAGTTGGGTGCTAAAATAGCAAAATGTTGTGCTGTATCCACCCACGAATGTAAAATGCAACAATTCTTTAAAAATCCGCCGGAAAAAGTAGGCCTATTATGAACGGAAAAACCCCATGATTTTCTTTCGAAAAAATACCAACGCAATGGTCGCAAGCAGCACATAGGGAATGAGCATGAGGTAGACGATTCCCGCATTGAGCCCTTCTCCGATTCCTTTATCGACGTTTTCAGTGGCGCTTTCAGCGGTGGCTTTGCACATAGCGCATTGGGCTGTCATTGCAACGGAAACCAGCGCGAAAGAAGCGGTAAGAAAGGCGTGTCGGAGAATCGATTTCATATCCCAAATATAATCGGCGTTCGCGATACACAAGGTTCGATGAGAGCCTGTTGTGAATCGTTTGGCGTTTGAGTCTGTTAGGTGTAATACGGACTGATCATCCAGTAAACAATTACACCGCTGATGGCTACGTAGAACCAAATAGGCCAAGTTATGCGTGCGATTTTTTTGTGTGCTGCGAAGTCAGCGGTGAGTCCTCTATAGGTAGTGAAAAGGATAAAGGGCAGAATAACTGCTGCTAGGATAATGTGGGTAATGAGTACAACTATGTAAAGTCCGCGCATGGGCGCGTCTTTTGGGTACACGGTATCGCCGGTAAGTATGTGATGCGCTATGTAACTCACCAGAAATAGCGATGACAAAATCATAGCCCCCAGCATGATGCGTTTGTGTGTTTCGTATTTTTTTGCCTTCACTGCAATAAGTGCCCCTGCGAGAAGGATGGCTACTGTGCCGTTTATGAATGCATTGAATGTGGCGAACAGGTGCGGATTGAATCCGAGATTAGCTTCAACTCTAATGTACTTTAGGGAAACGACCACAAGGAAAACTACAATCGATAACAACCAAATAATTCGCTTGGCTGCGCGGTCGTTTCTGGGAATAGAGGCTTGTATCATGGGTTGATTTCGTTTGCTAGTGTCAATGCATCTGTAAACAACTGATCCATGCTGTTGGTTGAGGTTCCATCGTAATACCCGCGCATGCGCAAACTTTTGTCGAGCAACGTGACTTTATCGGTATGAAAAACACCTCCGGCAGCAGTATCTGATGGGAATGCGGTGAGCAGAAAGCCTTCTTGGGCCAAATCATATATATCGCTTGGCTTTCCTGTTAAAAAGTTCCATCGCGTCAGGTCGGCTCCGATTTTATCGGCATACGATTTCAGTTTCGCCGGTGTGTCGCTCTCGGGCTTTACGGAGAACGAGAGAAATTTGATAGGAACTTCCGGATGTTGTTTTTTGAATTTGTCTTGTAAACGCACCATTTGCGCGCTCATCATGGGGCAAATGGAAGGACACTCGGTGAAGAAGAAGTCTACAATGGTGATGGACTCACGGTAATCTTCCTGTGTAATGAAAACGCTGTCCTGGTTTACAAAGCTGAATTTCGGGATGGGATAGTAAAGCGTATCGGCATGCTGAGTGCCATCCGCCTGGGTATTCAATTCAATGTCGAACTCGCCGAAGAAGGGGAGTTGTTGGTTGTTTTTTTCTGAAGTAGGAGCGCTGTTATTGCAACCGATGATTGCGGCGCAAACAAGTAAAAGACCGATGGTGTTAATGCTGCGATTCTTCTTTTGCTTTGCGTTCATTGTACTTGCGTATATCAATCTCTTTCTTCAACAGGGCGATGTCCTGAACCATACCGGGTATTGAATCGCCCGCACCTCCTAAGAAGTGATATTCGGTATTGCCGTATTCACCACGTATATGGCCATCAGCATCAATCAATTTGAAAATGGCTTGGTTGGATATATCCTCAATCAGCAATCCGTTGCGGATGAAAGCCTGCATTGCTTCCTGATTACCGGTAAGTAATTTCCACTTATTGCCAAACGCGTTGTATTTCGTGTTCTGATCGATGTACGCTTTTACAGCCTCCGGACTCTCCTTGTCGCAGTGTGTAGAAAAAACAACGATGGCGATATCGGGTTCGTTTCGGTATTTGAAGTTGATGTTGAGTAGTCGCTCAGTGATCTGCGCAATGTGCTCATCGGTGGTTGAATAGCACGCCGCAACCCATACTTTACCGGCAAGGGAGTCGCGAGTAAGAATAATACCATTCTCATCGGCAAATGCGAAATCGGGGATGCGATAGTGTTGATCCTCTGCGAGTGCGTTTTCCGGTCCAATGAATGGAAGCGTTTTGAATTTGTGCTTGCTGAGCAAACCAAAGAACACCAACCAAAGGAGCGGAAACAAAAAAAGCATACCGGCAAGGCCAATATACTTTTTCCATTTCGAACGAGTCGACATATGTTAACGGAAGGTGTTGTTCAGGTGCTGAACCGATAGTCCTTCGTAAAGTCCGATAAAGATGAGATAAAGAATAAAGAGTGCATAGGGCAGAAGCACTACGTATTTTAGGTTCTTTCTCTCGTCACCCAAGTGCATAAAAATAAGAACGATGTAAGCTGCCTTGACCAAGGTGAGAATGATGAATAGCAACTTGATGGTTTCCCAAGTAAAGGTGCCATTGCGCTTGAAGTATACGCCCATGAAGATTTCGAATACGGTAAGAAGGGTAAGGATACCGGTTACCATATACAGTTTTTTACGAATCTTCTTGCCTTCTTCTTCGCCGTGCTTAGCGTTGAGTGAGTAGCTATCGTTTACAATCAAATCGTCTCTTTCCATGATCGTGTCTAATTATCTTTCTGAGTAATGAATTCTGATGTTTATACGAGGTAGAAGAAGGTGAATACGAATACCCACACCAAATCTACGAAGTGCCAGAACAGTCCCACTTTTTCAACCATCTCATAGTGGCCACGGCGTTCGAAAACACCACGCACTGCCATCAAGAAAATAATGAGGTTGATAACAACTCCTTGAATTACGTGGAAACCGTGGAATCCGGTAATGAAGAAGAAGAAGTTTGCGTATTGCTGCTGAACGGCATATTCGTTTTTCGAAAGGTTCGCACCGAACACAAGTGTATTCGAGGCCATGTTCTTCATGATTTTCTCAGCTTCTTCGCCGGTTACCATGAGCTTACGAAGGTCTTTGCCGTCTTTATGCTCCAACGTGTATTTGTTTAGAACGATTTCGAGCGGGTATTCTTGAGGAGCTGCTGCATGCGCTTCGCCGTGAGCATCGTGACCATGGGCATCGTGGTCGCCATGAGCCGCCGGTGTAACAATGAGTTTACCGTTTGAAATTTCGATATGATCGCCGTGGTCTAATGCGTGCTCGTATGCGTGTCCGAGGTCTGATGTCATGTGAACCCATGAACCACCGGTCAATTCCATAGCAACAGGTTGGTTGTGGTCGTCTGTTGCGGCTACGGTCATAGGAGCGCTTACTTGAAATCCACCACCTGATCCGTGAATAAAGTGTGACCATTCCCATACTTGTGATCCGATGAAGAATAAACCACCGACAACGGTGTAGCCCATCCACTTGATAACACCTTTCTTATCCATGCGGTGACCGGCTTCTACAGCCAATACCATGGTAACCGAAGAAATGATGAGGATGAACGTCATCAATGCAACGTAAATCAGCGGGTAGCTGCCATGCATCATAGGCAGCGATTCAAATACCTGTTCGCCAACGGGCCACAAATCGGCCGAACCATGGCGAATAACGCCGTATGCAGTGAGCAATCCTCCAAACGTCAATGCGTCTGATACAAGGAAGTACCACATCATCATTTTACCGTAGCTGATACCGAAGGGCGATTGTCCGCCGCTCCATAGTTGGTCTTTGCTGACTGCTTGAGCCTGTCCTGCCATACGATCTGAAAATTTGCCGCAAGTTTACTACTCAAATTGCCTCCTCGAGGCAGGCTTGTCAAAAAAATTGACAGGCCATGTTGAGAAAGTCGAGGCAACTGCCTGAAAGCGCCGTGAATACTAAGAAGAAAGCGTAGTTTAAATTCTGTCTAAATAAGATTAAAACAGAAAGAACAAGAAGTAGAACAAATAGAGCCACAATCCGCCCAAAAAGTGCCAATACATGCCACTGATGTATATACTGAGCGTATTGTCTTTGTTGATACGTCCTTTTGCAATGCGAACTGTATTCACAATGAGGTAGATGAGCCCGAATGCAAGGTGAATGATGTGTATGTAAATAACCACACTTAGCATCGCGCCGAACGCATTGAAAGTGGTCATGACGGTATTGGTTACCGGGCGTGAAGGATCACTGGGTTTATAGTACTCATTGCCTTCCTTCACCAGACGCTCATTGTTCATCTCAAACCAATAGTCCGACCCATATTCCCCGGTTAACTTTCCGAGGGTATTCCATCGGTAGGAGGAGAGACCTTGTTCGTTTTGGGTAACAGTGAAGCCAAGGCCGCGCGACGACATGTGCTTCCAGCCTGCATGTTGTGAGAGGGTGAATGCAATTCCCAGTATCAAGGTGATTAGGTGTAGCGTCAGACCTTGTGATTGCTTGCCGTTTTTCAAGGCCTTCAGCGTCATTATGAGTGTTACAGACGAAGCGACAATGAAGGCATTGCTCAGCCAGAAATAAACCGGTGGCGTCATGTGAAGCCAGATGAGTTTGCCGTAAAGAACAATCAGAGCGCTCGTAACACCACCAAAGAGCATTACGATGGCGAATATGATGAACCACATCATCATTTTGCGGGTGCGGACCTTTACCGCAGGGTCTAGTCCTTCGAAAACGTCAATTTTAGCCGATGATGATGGTGCGTTCTGATTCATGAAAGCAATGATTTGAGGTTATAACAACAGAGGGGCTTCAAAGTTTGATAGTCTTTAACCCGGAAGTTTATCGAGCACATACGCAAGCTGCACAACGGGTAGATAGAAAAACGAGGCAAACATGACTTTCCGGGCATCGGCTGTATCGCACGATTTAACGAGGCGGAAAGCGTAAAAGGACATCCAACCGCCTGCAATAGTGGTGACCACAGCTGCAATGTTGCCCGTCATGGCGTGCTCGAACGGAAGAGCCCAAGGCAGCAAGCTCACCGGAATGAGAAACAGGGAATACAATAGAATTTGGTAAGCGGTTGCTTTGCTTCTTCCTTCATTGAACGGAAGAAGTTTATATCCGCCGCGCAAGTAATCGTCGTGCGCCACCCAAGCAATCGCCCAGAAGTGTGGAAACTGCCACATGAATTGCATGGCAAACAGCAATCCTGCTTCGAGACCAAAATCGTTGGTGGCTGCAACATAACCGAGCATTGGGGGTATAGCACCGGGAAAGGCGCCCACAAAAACCGCGAGGCTACTGATTCTTTTCAGTGGCGTATAGAAAGCCACGTACATCACAAAGGCCGATGCACCTAAAATTCCACATGCGGTTCCGCAGTAATACCATAGAATTAATATTCCGGCAATGCCCGCGGTCATCGATAGAACGATGGCGGTGCGAAGCGACATGCGTCCGGTTGGAATGGGTCGGTTTTGCGTGCGCACCATGAGTTTGTCCCATTCACGCTCCAACGCCTGGTTGAGCCCGTTGCTGCCACCGGTAAGGAGCAAACCTCCTAGGCAGAGAGCGGTCAACGTTTCCAAACGTGTTTCCTCGGTCCCCATGTAGTAACTGAGCACGGCTGAGATAATAACCAACAGCGTAAGGCGTAGCTTGAAAAGCATGGCCACATCACGAATGAATGATGATTTGATCGGGGTGGATGTTGCCGTTGATTCTTCTTGCACCGGAAAGAAATTGCGGCGCGAAGATAGTCGGTTGGTTCCACCACAAAATGATTCCTTCTTCGAACTTCTGAAGTCTCTTTATTTTTATCCGCGAGATGCGGCTCTCTCTTACATATCGAATTATTGTGCTGCTTGCCTTTGGAAGTCCACTAGGGGTTTTTGCGCAGGAGCCCGCCATGAGCGTAAGAAACTCACCTTACGATGAATCTGTTTTTATGCGCACAGAGCTGATGCCGGAATCCATCGTGAGTGATTCAGTGCTGTTGGACAAACGGTTCCGACTCCAACCCATAGCAAACCTTTCGCTTGGATATGGATCTCGGCCACTCTCTGTTTCTTGGCTAGGTGGACAAATGCATTGGACCCCCAATAAGCGTTGGTCCTTTCAAGCGGGATATGCTTTGGCAGGCGGATTATTGCCGAGCTACATGGAAAGCATCGCCAGCAGAGACGGATATATACCCGGATTGGGTTACGCGGTTCAGGATCGAGTAAACCATCTCTACCATACTCACTACACCTTCGGTCGGGCGAAGTACAAAGCGGGAAAACACTTCGTCTTTGAATTAGGTAAGTCAAAACACTTTTGGGGAGATGG
>JBKCGW010000189.1:0-1122 GCA_046303175.1 Flavobacteriales bacterium | reverse complement strand
CTCTACCGCGAGCGTATTACGACCGATCGTCCAACATGGCACACAACTTTGGATGCTAAGTATAAGGGCAATGCTACTGCTTATGCCAACAAGCTGTTCGAAACATCCATCTTCACTGATAAAGTTCGTTTGATGGCGTTTTTGAATAAGCCTAGTGCGAAGACAATCGACAAGGACATGGCTTTCCTCACTGCAACCAGTGCGAATGAGCACGCGATGAAATTCCGCGGTATGAACCCAATTGCTAAGTTCAACAAGGGAATGCGTCAGTTTGTTGCGGGTCTTCGTGAAATGAATCCCGGCAAGGCGTATGCGCCCGATGCAAACAGCACCATGCGTATCACTTACGGTATTGTGGACGATTACAAAGCTGCTGATGCGGTTCATTATGATTATTACACCACTGCTGCCGGTATTATGGAGAAGCGCGACAACACCAATCCGGAGTTCGTTGTGCCTGATAAATTGGCTGATTTGATTACGAAGAAAGACTTCGGACGTTATGCCAACAGCAAGGGTGAATTGCCAACCTGTTTCATTCACAACCTCGATATCACCGGTGGTAACTCAGGTAGCCCTGTAATTGATGGTGATGGTAACATCGTAGGTATTGCATTCGATGGTAACTGGGAAGCAATGAGTGGAGATATTGCATTCGAACCGGAGTTGCAGCGCACCATTTCAGTAGACATTCGCTACGTATTGTTTGTAGTGGAGAAGTTGATGGGTGGAAAAAACATCGTTGACGAATTGAAGTACGTGAAGAAGAAGCCTGTAATGGTTACTGCTCCTATCATTCCGGATGTGCCTGTTGCTCCTACAACAGAGCCTGCGAAGAAGAACGCGAAGGAAGAAGCGAAGGAAGTGAAAGAGACTCAGAAGGAAGTTGTAAAACCAACCTTGCAGCCTGCGAAAAAGAAATAATAGTGGGATTGACTCCATAAAAAAGGCGCCCGTGGGCGCCTTTTTTTATGCTTTCAAAATGGATTAAGCGTTTGCGTTCATAGTATCGAGAACGTTCATCACTTCTTTCACCGCTTTGGCTGATGCAGCGAGAAGAGCCTTTTCGCTTTCGTTCAACTGAAGCTCAATGATTTTCTCTACACCGTTTTTACCCAATAC
>JBKCGW010000188.1:0-1616 GCA_046303175.1 Flavobacteriales bacterium | reverse complement strand
ATATTATGTGGATGAAATGCAAGAGTTGAAGGGTTAGGGAGCGATCATATGGGAATAATATTCCGTGTTGGCAATGCAATGGTTTTTATGAGGGGGCAAAATTTGAATCATGAAAACAGATTTTGAAAAATTATCCTATGCATTTGCTCTTTCAATAATCGGAACATATTCTGAACTAAAGAACCAGAAGATGTATGAGCTCGGTAGTCAATTGTTGCGATCAGGAACTGCTGTTGGAGCGCTTTATAGTGAGGCAAAGTATGCTCAAAGCCGTCCGGATTTTATCAATAAGCTATCTATAGCAAGGAAGGAGTGTAATGAATGTCTGTATTGGTTAAATCTACTGCATGATAGTGGACTTCTAACGAAAGAAGCTCACCAAACCTTGCATCAAAACGGACTTTCATTATTGAAAATTCTCACCGCAATGATTCGAACAAGTCAATCCAAACTCAAAACTACTTAGCCTTCATATTTCCAGTCCCCAGTCTTCAGTCCTCAGTACCTATTTACTAAGCAAAAACCACGTCACATCATCCTGCGGAAACGCCGGGTCGCGTTTGTAGCAGAAGCCGTAATCGATGAGTTTGAGGTCGGGATATTTTTCGAGCATCTCGCCTGCGAAGTCACGCTTGAAGAGGCGGTCGTTGTGGCCGCGGTAGGGGATGGTGACGGGCGATGGATTATAATATTCGCAAATGAGAATGTACCGGCTGCTGGCGGCGTAAAGTTTCTCATAAACCGTTTGCAGCATGTCGGGGTTGATGTGAATGAGTACTCCTTTGATGAGCGCTACATCTACCTGTTCAGTGGGAGCGAAGTCGAAGATAGAACCTTCGAACACGTTCTTTTCTCCCATCCAGGATTTGAGCTCTGCGGCTGCGGTTGGGTTAATCTCGATGGCCTTTGCTTCAACGGCCGGAAAGAGCATTTTGATGGCGCGCAGGTTCATGCCGATGTTGGCACCGAACTCGATGATAGATGCCGGGCGACCGATATGTTGCATCGCCTTCGAGAAGAAGTTGAGATTGGAAGCGAGGTATTCCGCGCTCTTATTTCTTTCTATGTAATCAACGCCGAAGTTTCCGGCCCAAAATTGTTCTTGTTCGGTTTTGTAGCTCATGCGTGTTGTGCATTCGATTTAAAGCATCGTCTGACGGATGCAAGTATACTGCGGAAGCGAATTTATTTGAGCGAATTGCGGTAAGCATCGTGAATGCCTTCGCCGCGCATAATCTGATCGTGGTATTTCTCGATGCGTGCTAGACGTGTTTTCGCTTGCTTGGGTTCGGAAAAATGCAGTAGGTATCCCCGTTGACGCCCCGGTGTGAGCGCGTAAAAAGCTCTTTCAAATGCAGGCGATTCGCTGAAGAATTGAACGAGCTCTTCGGGCATGGGAAATTCGCTGACCGGCTTGAAGGCTACTTTTTTTCCTTCTTTCTCTAGTTGGATAGCTTCCTGCACGAAAGCGGTAATCTGCTTTTGAAGCTTGGTGATGCTTTTAGTTTCGGTGAAACGAAGTTGCCTGGAAGCCTGTGTGTTTTCACCAGCAGCGATAAGAAGTCCTTTCGGATCAGTGAGCAGTGAACCTTTGAAAAAGCCAATGGAGCAGAACT
>JBKCGW010000187.1:0-1333 GCA_046303175.1 Flavobacteriales bacterium | reverse complement strand
TGGAAATAGCACTCAAGGATTTACCTGATCAAATACGTGAACTAGAGGGGGCTTGCAAGGAAAAGCATCCCGAAAAGATTCATTCGGCAGCACATAAAATAAAGGGGTCCTCAAGCTATATGCGATTCAGTCTTATAGCTGAAATTGCCGCCAACATAGAACGAGAATCGACCGATGCTTGGAACGATCATGTAGAATTACACCTATCAGAACTCAAGGCTGAATGGGAGATCGTCCAGAAAATTATCGAGAGTAAGTTAACACACCTGTCCACAACGATTTGAGCGAGGGTGTTTAGAATGTGTTGAATTGTCTGACAGGCGATTTTAAACGATTCAGTTGTCGGGGGAGCTTTCAGAGGGCTGCAATAGGGGAGAACCTAGTCATGTTACTTTTCTGCGTATGCCTTGAAATTATTCAGTATCGCTTGCCAACCTGCTTGCTGCATTTCAACCGGGTTCATGTTTTCGGCATCGAATGTTTCGGTCACTCTTGTCCCTTCTTCGGTTGCTTCAAAAAGGACTTCGACCACACGGTCATCTGTGGTGTGATACAGTATCCGTTTGTGCTCTTCTATTTCGTCGTAGATACCTATGAAATCGAAACTCATGCTTCCGTCTTTAGAGGCCATGGTCGCAACGAATTTGCCTCCCACCTGCAAGTCGTTGGTAGCAGCAGGGCAATGCCAATCATCGCTGGCGAAGTTCCAGTTCATCATGTGTTCGGCGGCTGTCCAGCACGTCCATACATGATTAACCGGGGCGTTTACAACGCAACTCACGGTGATTTTTATAGAAGATTGAGTCATTGGTTCTATTGTGTGATTTGGTGAGCCTCAAGGGTTCGGCCGAGGTTCAAAGGTACTTCAAGCGGGTGAATGAAGTTTCGAAATGTATTGCTTGTGCATCAATACTCTTTGATCAATACTTCAGTAGGTATGCCTAAAATTTCATGAAGCTTGCGAATCATTTCGAGGGTGAGTTTGCGTTTGCGATTTAGGATTTCGCTCACACGACTTTTCAACCCAATCACTTCCGCTAGGTCTTTCTGTTTATAGCCGAGTTGTTCCATCCTGAATTTGATGGCCTCGATGGGATCGGGAAGGTCAATGGCATGCTTATCCTTTTCAAAGTTATCAATGAGAAGAGCAAGCAGCTCCAGTTCGTCGCCCTGTTTTGTTCCCTTTTTAGCATCGAAAATTTCCTCTAGTCTTTTCAGCGCTAGGGTATAGTCTTTTTCTGTTTTGATGATTTTCAGTGTCATGCTCGTTAGATTTTGGATGCATCAATTTTGTCGTACTGAGAGTGTGTGCCTACAAATCGTATCCATACAA
>JBKCGW010000186.1:0-1294 GCA_046303175.1 Flavobacteriales bacterium | reverse complement strand
CTTGCTTCAGCTCGGTCGGAATCGGAAAAATTTTCGGATCGAAATCACCAATCGTGAAATTGTAGATTTTCTCCCCTTTTGCCATCAGCTCGCGGATTTCGCCTGCCAGTTTGATGATTTCTGAGCCGATAAGATTCTCGGCCATGTGCGACACCCTGTAATTAGCGGGTGATGCTGTGTTGCTCATAAACGCGTGAATAGAATTTGTTGTGCGAATGTATCACAGTGCATGGTGCAACGGATGTGAAGTTATTACGATTTCTTTCACATTTGTGGTGGACACGAATGCATGAATTAATTCTTTGATAGCCTACATTTTGAGATTGACTCTTCACTTTTAAATTGAATGTGGTTGCGTTTCGCGAAGAGGTAATGCATGCGTTCTCAAGCACTCGTAGTGCATTCGTGCATTCGTGGCTTAAAGTCACTCCATCGGAAATAGGAAGTCGTTGTGCGGGAAACGGGTTATGTGAATCTGTCGAACGCGCTCATAGAGTATGTCGCGGAGCTGGTCCAAGTTGAGTTTTTTGGCTGCCGAAATGAACACGACGTCCGAGTTCTGTAGGCGTGCCATCCATGTGCGCTGCAATTCTTCGAGGGTGATGTTTTCGCGCGTCGGCGGAGTGAGGTCATCCTCGGCCTTGGGAATGTGCTTGTATGCGTCAATCTTGTTGAAGATTACCATGGTGGGTTTATCGCCTACACCAATTTCCTTGAGCGTTTCATTCACCACGTTGAAGTGGTCTTCAAACTGCGGGTGTGAAATATCAACCACATGCACCAGCAAGTCCGACTCGCGGGTTTCGTCGAGTGTACTCTTGAACGACTCGATTAACTGATGAGGCAGCTTGCGAATGAACCCTACTGTATCTGTCAGCAAGAAAGGAAGGTTGTGAACCACTACTTTACGCACCGTCGTATCGAGCGTTGCGAAAAGTTTGTTCTCGGCAAACACATCGCTTTTGGAAAGCATGTTCATGATGGTGCTCTTACCTACGTTCGTATAGCCCACCAATGCCACACGCACCAATGCACCGCGATTGCCTCGCTGCGTGGCCATCTGCTTATCAATCTCCTTCAGCTGTTCTTTCAAAAACGCAATACGGTCACGCACAATGCGTCGGTCGGTTTCGATTTCCTGTTCACCGGGTCCGCGCATACCAATACCACCGCGTTGCTTTTCCAAGTGGGTCCACATGCGTGTAAGACGTGGCAGCAAGTATTCATACTGCGCAAGCTCCACCTGCTTTTTCGCATGCGCTGTGCGCGCACGGCTGGCGAAAATGTCAAGTAT
>JBKCGW010000185.1:0-8675 GCA_046303175.1 Flavobacteriales bacterium | reverse complement strand
AGCAACAACCTCTGAGAGCAACTCGGTTGAAGTTGAGGCGAAGGAAATCAAGCAATTGTTTGCCCCGAAGGAAGAAGTGAATTCAATCTTCGCTTATGAAACTGCCATGTTCGAAGACATGGTAGCCAAGTACCCCAAGATCAGCACGCGTTTGAACAACCGTGAGCAGATTCAGCAATTGAATGACGAGATCTTCATTCTGGAAGGTGAAATGGAAGTAACCAAGAATGAATCGGCTTTGAAGAAATTGGATGTAAAGGCCGAGCAGCTTTACTTGAAGCGTTCGATGCTTGAAATTGAAAACGCAGGGGTTGTGGCTGATATGACCCGCGAGGAATACAACAACGAATTATCAAAGACGAATGAAGAAATTGCATTGAAGCAAGATCAAATCAACGAGCGTGTTCAGGTGCGTGATGAAATCGCTCGCCTGAAGCGCGAGTCGGACATGAACATGGAGGCAGCAGTGAAATTGCGTGAGCAGGCTCGTCCTATTTATGACGACATCGAGCGTGCCGATTACTACCGCCAGGCGTATGCTCTGGAGGCATTGGCTATCGATCAGCAGCGTCAGATTCAGGGTATTTGTGCCAACATGGAAATGCTCACTAAATACACAGAACCTCAATTGGCCATGTTGAAGACAGGAACCGTTCCTGCTGAATTGAAAGAAGAAGCAGCAACTGCAGAGGTATCGAAATCAGTAGAAACAGCAAATACAAACGAAGTGAGCAATGCAGCTTACGAGCAAGCCATGGCAGAGAATGCAGCAGTAGCCGGCAAGACAGAAGCACCTGCAAACGAGCCCGCCAAGGTGGAGGCTGCAACCGAGAACCCGATTGCTAATGCGGCAGCCGTAAGTTCCACAGAAACAGTGACCGCCGCCCCTGCTTCCGAGTCTAATAACACTGTTGAGCAAACTCCTTCAACCGACGTTGCTAAAACAGAACAACCTACTGCCACTGCAACTACTACATCTGAAAGCGGACTCACCTACACCACCCGTGCAGAAAGTGCCGATCCTTCAAAATCAGTTGTTGTAGAGGAAAAACCAACTGCTGCTCCGGTTACAGTTACAGAAACTAAACAATCAGAAAGTGCGCCTGCAGCAACAGTTGCAGCAGCCAATGTGCCTGCAGCAAGTGAAGCACGTGCAAAGGCATCAGCCAATGCCGCCGATTACTATTACAGCATGCCTTCGGAAGTAGTGGCAGACTTGTTCGCCAAGACCGCACGCGGTGTATATAGCGATGCTCGCCCGATTCCGATCGATATGGAAATGCCGAAAGGAGTATATTACAAGGTTCAGATAGGAGCCTTCCGCAACGACATTCCTCAGAACCTTTATGACCAGTTTGCACCGATTAGCGGTGAGCGTTTGAACACCGGTATCACACGATACACCGCAGGTTTCTTTGTTCAGTTCGAAGGTGCTAAGGACGTGAAGCAACAAATACGTGCACTGGGATACAGCGACGCATTTATTGTGGCCTACCGCGATGGCAAGCGCATCCCACTGTATGAAGCTGCTGCTATTACCGACGGTCCTGAACTGGCAGCTTCCATCAAGGCAGCGTTTGATAAGGCAGCGACCGGCAGCGTAGCTCAGAACTCAACAGCTAATGCTAATGCTGCTGCAGATCCTTCTTCTACTAATACAAAGGTTGGTGAATCAAAAGAAACAGTTCAAAACACCCTTGCAGCCAATGAAAATCAAAACGCTGCATCACAACCTGCAGGCAATGCAGTGGCCGAAAAGAATGCGGAACAAGCTGCAAGCAATGCGGTAAAAAACGCTGCCGCGACTGCTGTAACGACTACCCCATCTAAAACCGAAATCAATGTAGATGCTGAAGTAGCAGCTGAACTTGCACGCAAACCTGCTACACGCACTATCGAAGAAATCGAAGCAGCTGCTGCACAGCCTAAGAATACAGAATATTATAAAGCGGGCGAGCAAAAGGTTGCTCCTGCTGAGCAAGTAGAAAAGATTGAAGGCTTGTTCTTCACAATTCAGGTGGGTGTGTACAGCAAGCCGGTAGCTGCAGCCTTGTTGCAGAATGTAAATCCGTTGAACTCGGAACTTACCGAAACCAACAAGATTCGCTATACCTCCGGTCAGTTCAATAACATGACCGATGCTGTAGCGAAGCGCGATGAAATTCGTAAGCAGGGAATAGCGGATGCGTTTGTTACTGCCTACTACAATGGTAAGCGCATAACCCTTAGCGAAGCTGATTTACTGCTGAAGGAAAAAGGTGCCGGCATTTTAGCTAAATAATAACAACAGAAAAAAGGAGACGGCCGCATGATGCGGCCGTGTTCATTTATAAAAGACCGTGGTTTGTTAATTCTTGCCTGCGTATTACGAATGGGTTTTACCCTACTATATTTGCTACAGTGAATTCATTGCTGACAAAAACTACTTCCGGTGTTCGCATAACCGTTCATCCTCGTTACGAGGAGAACTTAAGTTTTGCACCTGAAGAGAGCTATGTTTTCTCCTACCACATTACCATCGAAAACCAAAACGATCATCCCGTAAAATTGATGCGCAGGCATTGGTTTATTTTCGATTCGGTAGGCATTAACCGCGAAGTTGAAGGCGCCGGTGTTGTCGGAGAAACTCCCCTCATCATGCCTGGTGAGTTTTTCAGTTACAGCAGTGCCTGTGATTTGCGTTCGCCGAGAGGTTCTATGCACGGTTTCTATACCATGCAGCGCTTCGGCAGCGAAGAGCTATTCGAAGTGAAGGTGCCTCTATTTAATCTGGAAGCCCCGCATTCCCTTTCCTAATTATTCGCCTAACAATTTTTTCAGGCGATTCAGTTCAGACTTGAAAAAGTCCTCCTCTACCGATTGATAGATGTAGTTTTTTTCAGCACGCGTAAGATGCCAACTCAACGACACCTGTTGCTCTTTCGATTGTTCGAGCTGAAAACGAATAGTTTCAACAGGCACCTGCAAGCCCGACTTCAGCAGTTGCAATGCCTCTTCTCCTGTATAATCTTGTGTTCGAGTAAGATTTCCATAAATCCCTTCGAGAGGTGCAGAAAATGTGCTGAACAAGGTCGATGAATCGTCCTTTAAATCTTTATCTCGGGGTAAATCGCGCACCTGCACAATCACTACTCCACTCGTATTGGCCTCAATCCAGGAGCGCATGGCGTGGATAAACCTGCAGGTCGTTTTCCATCCGTAGTTATCGCGAATGCCCGCGTCGATAATCTCGAGAGGGGGCTCCGAAGGAAGCAGTGCCATGGGAGTCACATACGGAAACGTAGCATTCATTCGCAAAGCACTCGCAAAACGCAGATGCATGGCATCATGTGCGGAGAACATCCTTGCAAACTCAATGTTTTCGTTCAGAATTCCATCTTCGTTTGGCAACTTGCTGTCTGAGCACAAATACCCATAAGGCTGTGAACCCACGATTAGTCTGCGACCATCATTGGCGATGGTTGGAGTAAGAATTAGCAGCGGTATTCTCCCCTCTTTTTCAGGCAAGGTATAATCACCCAAACGCTTATTGAAGGCGCCACCTGTATTGCGCTCAAGTTGCTCCTCGAGGGCCGTTGCACGGTCCTTCGAATAGCTATAGCCATCATCGTTCAGTCTGCGATATCGAATAAACCAATCGCCTGTGGTGGCAGCCAGCATAACTGGATTGAGCAAGTCCATACCCATGTTTTCCCTGTACTGCGGATCATTCAAATCCACTCGCCCGGACTCCATCTGCAACATCAATTCGCGCAGGTAGGCGGCCCCCACCAATCCGCCCGAAGCACCTGTCATAAGAACCGTTTGCTTCAGCAGCTTGCCGTTGCAAATACTGTCTGCGTAAGGAATAGCCCGCATAGTCCAATAAGCAGAGCGAGTACCTCCACCGCTATGATTTAGGATTACCAGTTTTGGTTTAGTAAGGCCGTCGCTAACCACAGCATGCAACCTTCGATGAAGAATATCCTCGGTATGAGTCACATCCGCTTGAACCTCCATGCTATCGATGAACATGGAAGTCGGTTGGTAAGCGACAGGCGCTACCTCATAATTGAGTCCATACGCTTTGGTGGGGTTGCGAAACCAAGTCAGATGATTATGAGCCAGGTTCAGCAATGCAACAAATGCAACTACAACTGTTAGTGTCCAGCCGCGCAACCAGGAATGCAATGCACTGATAACCATAATGAGCATCGTGAAGAACAGCATAAGGCTTGCGGCAGCCGGGAGAATAAACCATTCATTGGAGGCCATTGCCCCCAAGAACAAGAAAGAAATCAAAATAAGCAACTCAAATCGAGAAGCATTGATGTGGTTTTGCCTAAATACCCGCTGCAAAATTTCGCGTTTGTAGTGCCTTCCATCGCGAGCCCAAGCCACGCGCGCAACAGATGACATGTACGAATCGACGCGCCACTTATGCCCAATCAATCGGTTGCTTATCCAATGCATGGGCGAATGAATCGTCGAGTCTACCGGCGAATCCTCTGAACCTTTACTTGCATCTCCTTCTTCGTGTGAACCAAATGCCGTTGCCTCTTTGTTGGTATACAGAAAATAGAAGTAGGAAAGAAACTGAAAGAACACAAGAGCCACTAAAAAAGCAAATAGGTTCAGTATTACGTGCACAGGCGGTATACACTCTCGAATCGATTGAAAACGAGCGCTGGCAATGAGGTAAACCACAATAAAGATGGCGGGTAGCAGGAAGTTGTTGATGCAAAACTTGTGGAAAGGACGGCTGAGCGTTGCTATAACGGGAAATCGATAGCCGTGCCTCATGTAAGTAAACAAGTTGTAGCCACTTATAAATCCACCGATTGAAAATCCGAGCATGGCAAACGACAACATACCGGTATGTCCCAAATACTCAGGCACCAGAAACTGCTGTGGAATGCCGATACCTTGTCCCAGATTGCCGGTAACAACAGCGAACAACAACACCCATACACCCAATAAAAAGTGATTCTTCTTCAAATGCAAGAGCAGCAATTGAAATGGGAAGAAATAGCGCCACTGTCGACGTTGGGAGGACATGAGGAAATAATGATTACGGATTACGAATTACGGATTACGGATTACTAATTGAGGATTACAAATTACGGGTTTAATTTCATACTACGAACTCACATACATCATGACCAATCCGTCATCCGTAATTCGCAATCCGTAATCAATCCTCCCCTCTTTCCCGTTCTCTTCGAAGGTCCTTCTCTTTCGTGTCTGCTCGCTTATCGCCCACGTTTTTCCCTTTAGCCAAGGCTATACGCAGCTTGGCGTAGCCCTTTTCGCTGATGAACAAAAGTGTAGGTACAATAGTGATTCCCGCATCCTTGAGTTTGCGATCAATTTTGCGCAGTTCGATGCGGTTGAGCAGCAGCTTGCGTTCGTTGCGCTCCTTGTGCTGACTGTAACCGGCATTGGAATATGGCCCGATGTACATGTTGTGCACGAATAATTCGCCGTTGCGCATCTTGCAATAAGCGTCTCCAATGTTCGCCTTTGCCGCTCGTATACTCTTAATCTCCGAACCCGAAAGCACAATACCGGCCGTATACTCCTCAAGCAAGAAATATCGGTAAAGAGCTTTTTTATTCTGAATTTCTACAGCCATAGCGGGGGGCAAATGTAGTGTATTCATGGGGAGTGGGGACTGGGGACTGGGGACTGGATATTGAGAACTAGGTTATAGGAAAATGAAAGCAGTACCCCGTCTCAAGTACCCCGTCCCCAGTACCCAATACCCAATACCCAGTACCCACTCCCTAATTTTCTATTTCCTCCAAATCCATCATATCCTCCCACTCCTCTTCAATGGTGTGAGCAGCATGATAATCTTGTTGGCGGCGGAAGTATTTCTCCATGGCAGATACATCGCAAGGTGATTTGGAGACAATCCACATTCGCTCTTGCCATTCGAAAGATGGTTGGGTGGAATGGCGCTCCACATAATCGCTCAGCCAATAACGCAGCGTTGTCAGCCCCCGTTCAACCTCCGCTCCTATTGGAACGTGAAGCAGCAAATGCACATGATCGGGAAGCACACACACACTTTCACAATGTAGCCCCTTGTAGTGCAACACCGTTTTAGTGAAAGCAGCCGCTTCGCTGCGAAGCGACTCATCAAACGGACGTTTGCCATCGGCTACGTAGATAATTGCATGCAGGTATATTCTAACCATGTCCATAGAATTAGCAGCTAAAATGGATGACTCCAGAATAGTCTGCGGGAATACCATATTCCACTATGCTATATGAAAAGGCATATACTGCGTCCACAGGGATATTCTATTGGCATAAGCCGATAAGGTAGACTTACTTTTGCGCCATGCTTAGCAACTTATCCAATGCTTTTGGAGGTCTCAGTCGATCGATTTGGTTGCTTGCGCTCGCACAACTCATCAACCGCAGCGGGTCGATGGTTATCTTCTTTCTGGCCGTATACCTCAAGGACGACCTTCAGCTCGACCTCTCGCAAGTAGGAACCATCATGGCGTGCTACGGAGTTGGCGCAATGGTAGGCGTTTACATGGGAGGCAAGCTCACCGATCGCATTGGCCACCACCCCGTGATGGTAGCCAGTTTGCTGGGTGGGTTTATCTTATTTATCGTGGCTTCGCAAACAACCGGTTTTATTCCCTTGTGTATTGTGCTCTTCTTGCTCAGCGCATTTGGCGATGGATTTCGACCCGCGGGAATGGTGGCGATTTCCCACTATAGCACTCCCGAGAACTATACACGCTCCGTTTCACTCTATCGATTGGCCATTAACCTGGGCTTTTCCATTGGTCCTGCCATCGGAGGCTTGCTGGCTGCCATCGATTACCAATGGCTCTTTTGGGTAGATGGCGGCACCTGTTTATTGGCCTCGGTGTTTGTTTATTTCTACTTGGGGAGCGATAGCATGCCGGCAAAAAGCAATCATGCAGATTCGGAACCACATCAAGAGGAAGTCGTTCGCTCGCCCTGGCGCGATCGTGCCTACCTACTCTTCCTGCCCATGGTAACTATTTATGCCATCGCCTTTTTCCAGTTGTTCAGCACCATGTCGATTTACTACAAGAATCACGAGGGATTCAGCGAAGGACAAATAGGTGCCATTCTAGCTCTGAATGGATTGTTGGTGGCCGCCGTTGAGCTCGTGCTCATTTATAAAATTGAACGCAAAGGAAGTCTTTACCAATGGATAATTATAGGGGGGTTACTCCTGGCACTTAGCTACGGAATGATCTTGTTCCTTCACGGCTTTTACTGGTTTCTGTTCATCATTGTGCTGGTTTCGTTCTCGGAAATGCTCGTCATGCCGTTCACCAATACCTACATGAACAACCGCTCGGGAAAAGCTAACCGAGGACAATTCGCATCGCTATACGTGATGGCCTGGTCGGCATCGCACATTTTTACGCCATTGCTGGCTACCCGAGTAATGAATGATCTAGGATATACCACGCTTTGGTGGCTTATGATCGCATTTTCCCTGCTTGTAGTATTGATGACATTACAGCTGAAACGAATGAGCAAGGAAAGTAAATAAATCACAACACCCCTTACCCCTTACCCCTTTCTCACCACGCCAAATGCCCCAACTGCTGCATCACCTGGTGACCGACAGAGAAGTAAATAATCAGTCCGAAGATATCGTTGAGGGTTGTAACGAAAGGCCCCGTTGCCAAAGCGGGATCGATCTTGAAACGATTGAGTGTCATAGGTATCCAAGTGCCAAAGAAACTGGCAAACAGTATCACGAAGAACAAAGCAATACTCGCTGTGATGCAGAGTGAAAGATCCATATGGAATAGCAAACTCACTGCAAGAATGATGGCCGAACACACCATGCCATTGATAAGTCCTACGCGCAGTTCCTTCCACAGTTTCTGCCCCAGAGTTTCGTCGAGTGCGCTTTGGTTGGCTAGTGCCTTCACCACAAGTGCTGCAGATTGTACCCCTACGTTCCCTCCCATCGCCGCAATGAGGGGCATAAAGATGGCCATGCCCGGATTTTCGCTGATATCGAAAACACCGATGATATTGGCGCTTATCATTCCACCTGCCATGCCTATAAGAAGCCACGGCAACCTGGCTCGCGTGAGCGTTCGCACGCTGTCGCTGTGCTCTACGTCTTCTGAGATACCACTCGCCATCTGGTAATCCTTATCAGCTTCCTCCTTGATGATATCCACGACGTCATCAATCGTAATTCTTCCCAGCAACACATTTTCTTCGTTTACCACAGGAAGCACTACCAGGTCATACTTCTCCATCACCTTGGCTACCTCTTCCAACGGCGCATCCACTTGCACGGTGCGCACCTTGGTTTGCTTATAAAGATCCTTGATGGCGGTTCTCAAACTCGAAAGATTGAAGAGCATGTATTTCACGCTGAGCGTTCCCAACAGCACTTCGTTATCGTCAACTACATAGATGGTGTAGATGTTATCCAGGTCTTCCGCCTGCTTTCGCATTTCGCGAATGGCTTGCGTTACCGACCAATTTTGATTCACCCGTATTAACTCCGTTCCCATGATGGCGCCTGCCGTGCCCTCAGCATAGGTCATCAGGTCGATGATATCGCTGGCTTGCTCTTCGTCTTCGAGAAGAGCGATTACCTCTTCCTGCTTTTGCTCGGGAAGCTCTGCGATTACGTCGGCAGCATCATCGGAGTCGATGTTCTCGAT
>JBKCGW010000184.1:0-2471 GCA_046303175.1 Flavobacteriales bacterium | reverse complement strand
CGCTTCGCCGTTCGACTTCATGAAACCGCTCTTCACCATAGCGTCGACAATAGAAAGTCCTGCCGAGAGTTCATCGGCACCGACATTGCCTTGCGGAACGCCTTCGAAAATCTCCATCAGCGTTTCTCCGCTGAGCTTGCGCAAATCTTCATCGGTGCTCTTGCCAAACAATATCTCCGACGCTGCTACCGCTGCTTCATAATCGGCCAGTGAATGCACGCGACAGGAGATGTCCTTGGCCAATGCCTTCTGCATGGGTCGCTTGCTCGGATCAAGCTGCTGCTCCGCCTCGAGCGCTTCAATTTCTTCGCGAGTCTTCAAGGTGAAAATGCGGATGTAATTGGCCACATCGGCATCGCTCGCATTCAACCAAAACTGATAAAACTTATAGGGCGACGTTCGCTTAGGATCCAACCAAATATTACCGCCTTCCGTTTTTCCAAACTTGGTTCCGTCGGCTTTCTTGATAAGCGGTGTAGTAAGCGCAAACGCTTGTCCACCGTCCTTGCGGCGAATCAATTCCGTTCCGGTCACAATATTGCCCCATTGGTCGCTGCCGCCCATTTGCAACATCACGCCCTTGTTCTTCCACAAAAAATAGAAGTCATACCCCTGCACCAACTGGTAACTGAACTCCGTAAACGACATGCCCGTTTCCAATCGGTTCTTCACCGAATCCTTCGCCATCATATAGTTCACGCTGATGTGCTTACCCACATCGCGAATGAATTCCAAAAATCCAAACGACTTAAACCAGTCGTAGTTGTTGACCATCTCGGCAGAATTCTCACCGCAGTTGAAATCCAAAAACTTCTCAATCTGCTTTTGCTGGCAGGCCTGGTTGTGGCGCAGTGTTTCTTCATCGAGCAAGTTGCGCTCAGCACTCTTACCGCTGGGGTCGCCCACCATGCCGGTTGCGCCGCCAATCAAGGCCATTGGCTTGTGGCCGCATTGCTGAAAATGCAGCAGCGTCATGATCTGCACGAGATTGCCTACACCGAGCGAATCAGCGGTTGGATCGAAGCCAATGTAGCCGCGCACCATTCCCTTCTGCAATTCGTCTTCCGTGCCGGGCATCACATCGTGCAACATGCCACGCCACTTCAATTCTTCAATGAAATTTTTCTTGCTCATAGTCGGTTGCAAAATTACCGCGTCACAGCGCGCTTACCACTTCTTCGAGTTTTATTCCGCGCGATCCTTTAATCAACACCACATGATCGCGTATGGCTTGCGTTTCCAAATAGGTTTTAGCCGCCACATTATTTTCAAAAATCGGATAATCACCTTCTTTCCAAATCGACCCGAAAATGGGGCCCACCAATATGCCGTTCAACCCCAAACGCTTTGCTACCTCTACGATGTGGCGATGTTCCGCCGGCCCCATATCGCCCAACTCCAGCATATCGCCAATAACGAAATACTTCTTGTCGGCCGATTGCTTACTCAGTGCTTCCAGCGCAAACTCCAAACTCGTGGGGTTGGCGTTGTAGGCATCCATGATGAGCGTATTTCGCTCCGTTCGCTTAATCTGCGAGCGATTGTTTTCGGGTGTATATGCGCAAATTGCCGCGTGAATTTTTTCGTTGCTTACTCCAAAATGCTCACCCACCGCAATAGCCGATGCGATGTTGTAGAGATTGTAAGCACCTGCCAGTTGCGTTGAATAAACCGTTCGCACTCCTTCGCGCACGTGAGCATACACAAGCGCCGGACTTTCCGACACGCATTCCAACGCGCCGCTTGAATAGGCTGTTATGCTCATTCCCTCGGAAGATCGCTTCAACTTTTCCAAATCGGTATTAACGAAAATCACTCCGCCTGCTGCGTGTGTGAAGTCATAAAGCTCTTTCTTCCCTTTTACCACACCTTCCTCTCCACCGAAGCCCTCCAGGTGCGCCTTGCCCATGTTCGTGATGAGCGCATGCGTCGGCAAGGCATATTCGCAATAGCTGCGTATTTCGCCCTGATGGTTGGCGCCCATTTCTACAATCGCCAACTCGCAATTGGCAGGAATGGCCAACAGCGTTAGCGGAACGCCGATGTGGTTATTCAGATTCCCAATGGTAGCGCTCACCCTATAGCGTTGTGCCAGCACATCGCGAATGAGTTCCTTGGTGGTTGTTTTACCGTTGCTACCGGTGATGGCAAGAAAAGGGATGCGCAAACTCTCGCGATACATCGTCGCTATTTGCTGCAGCGCGGTCAAGACATCGTCTACCAGTACCATACGCTCATCGTGCGGCGTTTGCGGCTCATCAATCACAACCATGGAAGCTCCCATCTCCAGCGCCTTCGCCGCGAAGGTGTTCCCGTTGAAATTGCCGCCCTTCAAGGCAAAAAAGATATCGCCCTGATTGATTTTGCGCGTGTCGGTGGTTACACTGCGCACTTGTAGGAACTGCTCAAAAATGCGTTGAATCATGCGCTAAAAGTAAAAACCCCGGTCGCTTTGACCGGGGTTTCAATAT
>JBKCGW010000183.1:0-2566 GCA_046303175.1 Flavobacteriales bacterium | reverse complement strand
GGCAAATAGCCAAAGCGATCCATTGATGAGTTTGATCAGAAGCACGTCGTGTTCCCAACACATATAGAGGATCGTGCGAACTTATTCCAATGCTGCAAACGTGAGTATGAATGCAACACCTGTTTCGAGACGTTTGATGTTACTCAATACAGCGAGTCCGGCTGTGCCCACTATCAACACGATGATGGCGCTGCTGCCCCATTGCCCCGGCGATATCCATGCTTCACCGCTGAGTGCAGCTGCAGCCACAATGCCGAAGTTGGCCGGGTTCCACAAGTGTTTGCCTTTCACCTTCGAAAGAAACTTCATGCCGATGGCGAGCAGTGCGGCAAAGAGGTACAGCATAGGGTCGTTGGCCTTCATGAGGAGCGATAGCCCCAGGCCGGTGATGAGCGCGCTTTTCAGCGAGTGCATGGGGTAGCCTGCAAATCGGATGGCAAGACCTTGTGCGAGTATTACGCCTAAGAAAATGGCGAGGTAATTTTTCCAATCGGCATCCCAACCCAGGAGTAAGACACCATAGAGTAGAAAACTAATTTGAGCGATGATTTGAAAATGTCGTCCATCGCTGCGAAGCCAGTGGAGGGTGTTGCGTAGAAGGTGCATATCGAGTGGAATTTGATATGCGGTACATGCGAGGGATTGTGGCGTTCAACGGAAGCGAAAAAATATAGGTGAAAGGTAAAAGGTGAGAGGTGATAGGTTGTGAAGCTTATCATTCTCATGCTGATTATCGCTCTTATTCCTTTAGTTCGTGAGATAATGGAGAATTCCGATGTGCCATGGTTAAAGCCATGCATCATTGCTCACTTTCTATTTCATTAGATAATGAAAGAATATAGAATGGAGAAGTTGGAGAGGAGAACGATTCTTCATTCTCCATTCTCCATTCCCCGTGCTTGTCCCCACCCGCAAGTTCTCTACGCTAGTTGGTGGTGACGAGAGCACGGGGTGTTGAACGTAGTGGTTATGTATTGGGTTACGCGTTGTTTCAACAAAAAGAATTTTTATTTTCGGTTTATGAAAACAACCACCATTCTCTTTTGTCTGTGTGCATTCTTATGCACATCGCAGCAAGCTTCAGCGCAATTTGTATTGTCAACGGCTGCCGACAGCGTTCAGATCTTTACGCAGTGGGGCAAAGAGAAACCTATGAAAAAGGAAAGCCCCAAGGTGTTGTTGATGCGCATCGAAAACGCCAATCCGCAGCCGGTGGAAGTAAGTTTCGAAATCAACTTCATCGATGAGTTGCGCGTAGTTGAAACATCGAATGTTCAGATTGTTAAGATTGCCGCAAGCAAAGCAGGCAAGCCCAAGAAGGTAAAATTGAAGTTCAAGCCCGCGAAGTACAATCCCGAAGATGTGGATGGGGTGGATGTTTCTATTGAAGAGGTGAAGGTGCAGTGATGCTGCCCAGAATAAGAATTTTTATAAGAAGGAGAATGGAGAATGGAGAATGGAGAACGAAAGGCCGCTCCCATTCTCCATTCTTACTTCTTCACATACGTCTCCACCACCTCCGTGAGCAGCCCCTGCATGGTTGGCGCGTCGGTCATGGTGTAGGTTTGTGGAATGTCGAACTCCGTCGGCTCCACTCGTTCGAAGCACACCCGCTTGGCTTTCATGCGCATGCAGATGCCGTATTGCTCGATGTCGTAGGCCATCATGAATCCCTCGAGATCGCGGTAAGGGTTCCACCAGTTGCTGTTGTCGAGTCCGATGGAACGGGTAGCATAAATGTCTATAGTAGGTTTGGCAGGGTCTTCCGGGTGAGCAATGGTTTTGTAGCATTTATAGCCGCAGATGATTTTGGTTTCAGTCGTTTTTTCCAGGCGATATCCAGGCATTTCATCAAACCAATGCATCGTTTGTTCTTTGTTCATTTTCATGGCCGATCGCTCGCTCATGTTTTTGAGTAGCTGGGCAAACTCTTTCTGGGTATTATCGACGATAAAGTCGGTGGTGAGCATGTCATATTCCGACTTGATAGAAGAATGCAGTTTGTTTTCTTTGAATGTGACCGTCATCTCTTTAGGATAGAGGTCCATCATGACCGATTGAGGCTCGTAGGGGTAGGATATTTCGTACACGATTTTCCCTTCGATATCGGCTCCGGCCTTGCTCAGGCTGCTGCAGGAAGCCACAAACCAGACGAAGACTATCATCAGGAGCAGCGCCATGCATTTTATTGTGTTGTTCACCGTTTTTTGCTTTGGTTGAAATGAGTATTTGGGGTTTTGTACGGCCAGGGCGGAGGAAAGGTTACGGAAGATTAATTACGGATTACGGGTTACGACAATGAAGTGACATCGAAGTACTAATTACTAAGTACTAATTACGGGTCTCTCCATTGGGATTGCGACTGCTTGTAAAATCCCCACCATCCCCCGTACTTTGTACTTCGTAATTAGTACTTGTTGAATATGTAATCCGTAATCCGTAATCCGTAATCCGTCATCCGTCATCCGTCATCCGTCATCCGTAATCAATCCACCATGCTCCTCCTCATCCGCCCGGCCGCCTTTGCCCTCAACGCGCAAACTGCAGTGAATAATTACTTCCAGCC
>JBKCGW010000182.1:0-1971 GCA_046303175.1 Flavobacteriales bacterium | reverse complement strand
AGTCCTCAGTACCCAGTCCTCAGTCTTCAGTCCCCAGTCCCCATCAATACGGCGGGTGCTTCGGCTGATTATCCAGCACTTCTTCTATCCGCATCATGATGCCATCCGTAAGAAGCGGAACAACTTCTGCAGCCTTGAGGTTGTGCTCGAGTTGCTCGGGCTTGGAAGCACCGAGAATAACGGTAGACACATTCGGGTTTTTCAAACACCATGCAATGGCTAGGTGGGCCAACGATATTCCGAGGTCATCGGCAAGGCCTTTCAATGCACGCACCTTATCGTAGTTTTCTTCTACAAACGTCTTCTCTGCCAACCAACTCAGCTCATCGCGTTGAAGACGGGTATCGGTTGGTTTAGCATCCAAGTACTTACCGCTCAAAAAACCCGATGCCAGCGGGCTCCATATCGTGGTACCTAATCCTACTGTCTTGTAAATCTGGCTAAACTCCACTTCCACTTTGCGGCGGGTAAGCATGTTGTATTGCGGCTGCTCCATGGCCGGACCAATGAGGTTATAGCGCTGTGCTACCATATGCGCTTCCATGATTTCCTGCGCACTCCACTCGCTGGTTCCCCAATAGAAAATCTTCCCCTGCATAATGAGTTGATGCATCGACCACACGGTTTCTTCGATGGGTGTTTCCTTATCGGGGCGGTGGCAGAAATAGAGATCCAAATAATCGACCTGCAATCGCTTGAGAGCCGCATCGCATGCTTCAATGATGTGCTTGCGGTGCAATCCGCGCTGCGTGGGCAATTTGCCGCCTGCACCAAAAAACACCTTGCTGCTTACCGTGTATGTATCGCGCGCCCAGTTGCGTTTGTGGAGTATCTCCCCCATCACCTCTTCGCTGCGACCGTTGGCATAGACCTCGGCATTATCGAAGAAATTAACGCCATGGTCGTAGGCGATATCCATCAATCGCTCCGATACTTTATTGTCAATTTGATTACCAAACGTGATCCACGAGCCAAAACTCAGCTCGCTCACCTTCAGTCCTGTTTTTCCTAATCTGCGGTAGTTCATAGGGCAAATATCGAGGGAAAGGGAGAATGGAGAATGGAGAATGAAGGGAGCAATCATCCTTTCTCCATTCTCCATTCTCCATTTTTCCTTCTTTGGACAACTCTCGCATGTATATTAGCGTCTTCCCGCTACCGCTCGTATGAAGCCCCACATCATCATAACCCTTCTGTGCATTGCAGCCCTGCGTCTATCGGCGCAAAGTGACTGCAACTCTGCTATTTCGGTGTGCGACTTTATCTACGATGAAAACAACTCCCCTTCCGGCACGGGGGCTTCCTTTGAAGTAGCACCCGGTTCATGTCAAACGGGTGGTGAGTTCAACAGTGCTTGGTATATTTTCTCGCCGCAGACCGATGGCTTGTTCGGATTTGTTTTGCAACCCAACGATATCGCCGACGACTACGACTGGTCGTTGTTCGACATCACCGACAATGGTTGTGCGGGTATCAACACAGGTGCCTCGCCCGAGATTAGCTGCAACTCGTATGGAGAGTTCGCGGGTACGCCCAATGGCCCAACCGGTATTTCCACAGCTGATGGTGGTTCGGGTAACTTCAATGGTCCGGGCAATGCAGCAGGTCCGCCGTTCAATGAGGACGTCAATGTCACAGCAGGCAATGTGTATGCGCTCGTGGTAATGAACTTTAGCCAAACGCTCAATGGCTATGAGCTGGATTTTGGAAATACCGCTGTGAGTATTTTCGATAACACGCCACCCGCAATTGCCGGCCTCACTTCGAACTGGTGTACAGGCGAAGTGACCATTCAACTCACGGAAGAGATTGATGTTTCGACGCTTACCGCCACTGATTTTTTGATCAATACACCCGGCATTACGGTAACCTCCTTTAGCACGAACACTCCCAATCTCGCCAGCCAGCTCAATTTTGTTCTGGGTCCGCTCCCGTTGCCTGCAGGATTGCAAGTGGAGCTCACCACTATCA
>JBKCGW010000181.1:0-3279 GCA_046303175.1 Flavobacteriales bacterium | reverse complement strand
TGATCGATTGGGTCGTTTAGCTCGCTGTAAGCGTTGGCAACCTCTTTCCCGTTGATCATCAACTCGAATCGTTCGGTCAGTTCAGGATTGCTGCGATGGCGCTTGCACAGAGGTGACATTTCCACCGGGTAATCCATGATGAACGTAGGCTGTATGAAATTGCCTTCGCATTTCGATCCGAATATCTCATCGATGAGCTTGCCCTTGCCCATCGTGTCGTTCACTTCGATACCAATACTCTTTGCGAATGTGTATAGTTCCGCTTCCGATTTTCCGTTGATATCGAATCCGGTGTATTGCAGAATGGCATCGCGCATGGTGATGCGCTGAAATGGTTTCCCGAAGTCGATGGTACGATCAGCAAATTGCACGGTGGTTGTGCCCAGAGCCTCGTTGCATACATGGCGGATCATGGCTTCGGTAAAGTCCATCATCCAGTAATAATCCTTGTAGGCAACATAGATTTCCATCACCGTGAATTCCGGGTTGTGCGTGCGGTCCATGCCTTCGTTGCGGAAGTTGCGGCTGAATTCGTACACGCCTTCGAATCCACCCACAATGAGTCGTTTCAAATACAACTCATTCGCAATGCGCAGATACATGGGGACATCGAGCGCATTGTGATGGGTAATGAAGGGACGTGCCGACGCGCCACCGGGAATAGCCTGAAGCACCGGAGTGTCAACTTCCAGGTATCCGCGTTCGTTGAAGAAGTTGCGCATGGCATTCACAATCTTGGTGCGGGCGATGAATGTTTCGCGCACCTTTTCATTGACCACGAGGTCGACGTAACGCATGCGGTAACGTAGCTCGGGGTCGGTGAAAGCATCGTGAATGATGCCATCCTTGTCGGTCTTAACCACAGGTAGCGGTTTTACAGACTTTGCAAGCAATGTGAATGATTCAACATGAATGGAAATCTCACCCATTCGTGTGGTGAATAATCTGCCATTCACGCCAATGAAGTCACCGAAGTGGATGAGGTGCTTGATTACTTCTTTGTAAAGCGATTTGTCTTCGCCCGGACAAATGGAATCAATGCTGATGTAGATCTGCACTTTTCCTGTTGAGTCTTGCAGTTGGGCAAAACTTGCTTTACCCATATCGCGCATGTTGTGCAATCTTCCTGCGATGGCTACCTCTTTACCTTCTTCATATTGATCCAGAATTTCGCGTGCAGTTGTGTTCGTATTGAATGCGGCTGCCGGAAATGGATCAATACCGAGTGCGCGAAGCTTGTCGAGCGATTCGCGACGAACGATTTCTTCGGGTGAAAGCTGTTGAATCATGCGACAAATGTAATCTTTTGAATTGCGACGAAGGCGATTTGTGCGCCGCAAAACAATGAACAATTACACAGCTTTTATCGAATATTGATTCACAAAAAAGCCCGACCGTCCGGTCGGGCTGTTTGATTGAATATCTCTATTCGATTATCGGCGCTCGTAGCGGTTGTCTTCAACCTGAGCAGCTTCTTTGAATGAGTTGAAAATCGAGTTGGATGCCTTTTGCTGGTAAGTAGCAGAAGCGCGATCCATATCCGATTGGTAGTTGTCTACTGATTCTGCAGTGGTAATGTCAGCGTTGCGCTGAATAACGTATACACCGCCTTTGCCTACGATAGCCTTCGACATCTTGCCGGTGCTCAAACCGAAGCAAGTTCCGATTACTACGTTCTCCGGCATACTTACACCGCTTGAAGGCAAATTCGAATTACGCATAGAAACATTCTCTGCTTTTTTAACGTCGCTTCCAATGCGTGAAGCGATGTCGGTCAACGAGCCTTCGTTCATCATAGCAGTGTACTTCTCTGCCTTCTTTTCTTTGATGGTTTCGGCCTTCATGGCATCGTACACATTTTCGAAGGTTGGTACTCCTTTTTCTTTAACTTCTGTCAGAGCAGCGATGATGTATTCTTTACCGATCATCATCGGCTGAGATACTTCTCCGAGTTCAGCGCCGTAAGCCCAACCAACGAGTTCACCTGCCTCAGTAAGGCTGGCAACTGAAGTAGCGTTTGGCTTGATGTTCTTACCGTCGATCAACTTAGTACCGCCATTGAGCGTGTCAGCGGCAATACGGAAAGCAGCGGTATCAGCGCAATTCAGAGAGAATTCTTTCGCCAAAGCGTAAGCACTCTTCACGGTTTTGCTGCTTGGCTCAATAGTGCGGTCGATTTGAGCAATCTTGGTGTAAGGGAAGTTCTTTCCGGTTACCTCAATCAGGTGCCAGCCGAAATCACTTTCTACGATTTGCAATGAACCTACAGCGCCATTGAAGCATGCATCTTCGAATGGCTTCACCATTTGGCCGCGACCAAATTTGCCAAGGTCACCACCTTGAGCACCGCTGCCCGGATCTTCTGAATATTGCTTCGCGATTTCTGCGAAGTTGTTGCTCTTCGCGATAACGCTTTTCAACGAATCGAGTTTGGCCTTGCCGGTTGCTTTGTCTTTAATCAAAATGTGACGCGCTTCAACGCTGTTGTTGTCGATGCCACGCTTGCTCGACTTCACGAGGTATAAACGTCCGTTGTGAGCGAAAGGACCCATTACGGTACCCAATGAATCATTCTTGATGCGAGCCTCAATATCAGCTGGCATCATACCATCGGTATAATTTGCATACGCTTCTGAAGGGCTGCCCGCATTATTAACGGCATACATTGAGTCGCTTTTCGAAGTGCGGAAGTCAGCAGCCAGCTTTTCAAGCGCTTCGCGGAGCGATGCACTGTCGGCAGCGGTTGCTTGCACAGGGAAGGAGAGGTACTTCACTGAGCGGCTTGTTTCCTGCTTGTATTCGCGATCGTTTTTGTGCTTGTTGTAATATGCACGCACATCACTCTCTGTCCAAGTAATGGTGCTATCCGGAATTTCGGCGAACGTCTTCACAACAAACTCAACGCTTACTTTGTCATTGGCAGTTTTGAATGCCCATTTTGCATCCACGTTATTGGCAAATGCAACTTTGAGAAGCATGATGTCGTACTTCTCTTTTTGACGCTTTTGCTTGATCAACTTCTTCCAGTTTTCAGCCATTTTGGCATCCATACCATCGAAGCTCTTGCGAACTTGATCTTTCAAGGCTGTGCTGTCTTTACCACCGTAGATGGTGCTTTTTACGAACGGAGAAAGGAGTTCGCCGAACGTAATCTCTTCATATTCCTCGTCAGAAATCTCGATTCCCAATGCGTCGTATTCATCCTGGTAGATGATGTTCTCCACGAGTTGGTTCCAAGTATCGTTTGAAAGACTTTGCTCGTTGCCCTGGTATTGGAAT
>JBKCGW010000180.1:0-1056 GCA_046303175.1 Flavobacteriales bacterium | reverse complement strand
AAAGGGCTCTCCTTTCGCTTGGCGCTTTTCGCGTTGCTCCATCATATAGGCATTAATATCCATAGCCGCCATGATCACATCGCGGGCATGCGTATCGTTCATTTCAGGTAATCCACCTGCCGCCATGTAAGCATCGCCAATGGTCTTGATTTTTTCAATGCCGTACTTGACTATGATGGCATCGAATGCTGAGAAGTATTCATGTATCTGACTCACCAACTGTTGAGGCGTGAGCTTTTCTGATAGCGTCGTAAACCCTTTGAAATCGGTGAAAAGCACCGTCACGTTATCCATCAATTTCGCTTCTGCCTCGCCGCGTTCCTTCAGCTCTTCTGCTACTTGCTCGGGAAGGATGTTGAGCAACAGTTCATCGCTGCGTTGTTTTTGTTTCTCGACCTCTTCTTTTTGGAGGCGAATTTCTGTGGTTGCAGCGGTCACCTTTTGTTGAAGCACTTTGCGTCGCTTGATGGCCATGCGATCTCGCCAGCGCAGGTAGGTGCTAATGGAAACGAGTCCTATCAGCACATATAGCCCATACGCCCACCAAGTCTTCCACCACGGAGGGCGAATGGTGAAGGTGTATTGAAACGGCTCACTCCACACTCCTTCGCTGTTCATGGCCTTAACCAAAAAGGTATACGTACCATGCTCCATGTTGCCATAGGTCGCTGCATTGACACTTGTAATTTCACTCCAGTTTTCATCCAACCCTTCCAGCTTATATTGGTATTTCACCCGTTTGGGTTGGTTCATGGTGATGCCGATGAAATTGAATGTGACGTAATTGTTGTTGTAAGCCAGACTTAAATTTTCCGGTATGCTATACCATCGACTCACATCGTTGAACGAGTAATCGGCTACGCGCATGCCATTCTTTAGCACAAGCGCGCTGTCCTGTTTATCGGTCAATAAAGGCCAAGGAATGGTCTGATTGAAAAGATCGATTCCCGTGAGTTGGATGTTGGGAGCGAGGGTGTCCTTTATAACACGATTCGGATTGTATGCTGTCAACCGATCGCTTGATCCAATCCAAATAGTTCCATTTCGATCTTCCAT
>JBKCGW010000179.1:0-13012 GCA_046303175.1 Flavobacteriales bacterium | reverse complement strand
TCATGATGGGTCTTCCAAATTGCTGACGCTCGTTGGCGTAATGAATTGCGTAGTTGATGGATTCTTTCGCGCCGCCCAACACACCTCCGCCCAATTTGATGCGGCCGATGTTCAGAATGTTTACCGCTATCTTGAATCCGTTCCCACGCTCACTGAGAAGATTTTCTACCGGCACCTTTACGTTGTTGAAGAAGATTTGTCGCGTGGACGATCCTTTGATCCCCATCTTCTTTTCTTCTGCGTTGAAGGTGATACCTTCCATGTCGCGCGTCAAAATGAACGCAGATAGATTTTCGTCGTTATCGATTTTGGCAAAAACGGTGAGCACATGTGCAAACCCGCCATTCGTAATCCACATTTTCTGGCCGTTGATGATGTAATGTTTGCCATCGTCGCTCAGCACGGCTTTTGTCTTGCCGCTGTTGGCGTCCGATCCGCTACCGGGCTCGGTGAGGCAATAGCATCCTTTCCATTCACCGGTTGCCAGTTTCGGAATGAAACGGTTTTTCTGCTCTTCATTACCATAATAAAGAATGGGTAATGTGCCAATGCCGGTATGTGCGCCGTAGGCTACACTGAAGGAGTGTCCTGCGCCAAGCATCTCGGTAGTGAGCATGGATGTTTTGAAGTCCATACCCAATCCCCCCAATTCTTCGGGTACTGAAATGCCTAATAACCCCAGTTCTCCGGCTTTGTCGAGTATGCTCTCCATCAATCCTTCTTGCTGATGGTCGATGGCATCGAGATGAGGTATTATCTCGCGATGGATGAAGTCAACGCATGTTTGTTTCATCATGAGCTGCTCCTCTCCAAATTCCTCCGGAATGAAAACTTGATTGCAGTCGATGTCTTTGATAAGGAACTCACCACCGGTGAGGGTATTGGATGTGTTGTTTGACATATTCAGTTTTTGTATCAGGTCAATTCAATAGTTCGAAAATTCCGGCTGCGCCTTGCCCGGTTCCCACGCACATGGTCACCATGCCGTATTTGTTTTTTCTGCGACGCATTTCATTCAATAGTTGTACGGTGAGTTTTGCGCCCGTGCAACCCAGTGGGTGGCCCAGAGCAATGGCACCTCCATTCACATTCACGCGTGATGCATCCAGTCCAAGTTTCTCTATAACAGCAAGCGATTGCGATGCAAAAGCTTCGTTGAGTTCTATCAAGTCGATGTCGTTTTGCTTTAAAGCAGCGCGTTGCAATGCGCCCGGTATCGCATATACGGGCCCTACACCCATGATGCGCGGCTCGAGTGCTGCGACGTGGTAACTCACGAGTCGAGCGATGGGTTGTGCGTTCAAACGCTTGAGCATGGATTCACTCACTATCATCACGAAGGCTGCACCATCCGACGTTTGGGATGAATTACCCGCGGTAACGGAGCCCATCGCATCGAATACGGGTTTGAGTTTAGCAAGTGCTTCTACTGACGTGTCCTTTCGTGCACCTTCATCGGTATCCACGATGTACTTGCGCTCTGTGCGCTTTTCGTTGGAGTCCAGAAAAATGTCGGTTACTTCAATCGGTACAATCTCGTTTTTCCATTTACCGCTTTCTATTGCGGCCACTGCTTTCTGATGAGAGTAGTAGGCAAACTCATCTTGCGCTGCGCGTGAAATCTTGTAATCGTTGGCAACAGCTTCTGCGGTTAGTCCCATTCCCCAATACCAATCGGGGTGTTCTTTGGCAACTTTTGCATTGGGTACAATGCGCCATCCTCCGAATGGAATGGGCGACATGGTCTCCACACCGCCTGCGATGATGCAATCGGCCATGCCTGCGTGAATTTTCGCAGCAGCAATTGCAATCGTTTCTAATCCGCTTGAGCAATATCGATTGACGGTCATGCCGGGCACTTTCTCGGTATCGAGTCCCATCAGTGAAATCATTCGACCGATGTTGAGACCTTGCTCTGCCTCGGGTGTGGCGTTACCCACAATTACATCATCTATGAGCGCGCGATCGAGCTGGGGCAAATCTTCCATGATGCGCCTAACAACGGCTGCGCCTAAATCGTCGGGACGATAGTTTTTGAATAAGCCCCTGGGTGCTTTTCCAACGGCAGTTCGATAACCGGATATGATATATGCGTTCATAGAATAATCAGTTTCGTAAAATTTTACCTTTTGCTACCAGCGATTGCATGCGCTCCAATGTTTTTCGCTGTGCACACAATTCGAGAAATGCTTTGCGCTCGAGGTCGAGCAGATAGTTTTCGCTTACCTGTGTGGGGCTGCTTAAATCACCGCCAGCCAACACGTAGCCTAATTTCTCAGATATAAGTCGGTCGTGCTCGCTGATGTAATGTCCGCTATACATCGAATTGGCACCTGCATACACGATGCCCAGCGCCTGGCTTCCGAGCACGGTGATGTCTTTGCGAGGTGAGGGTTGCGTATATCCTGCCTCGGCTAGTTGAAGGCAGGCTTCTTTCGCACGACTCAGTTGCAGACGACGACTCACCACAACTTCATCTATTCCCGGGCGCAAATAACCCAGGTCAAATGCTTCATAGGCTGAAGTCGAAACTTTTGCCTGACCAATAGTTAGGAAACGATCTCGGAATGTGTTGAGACGAATATCGCCTTCGCGGTAGGCATCGCTGGTGCGCAAGGCAAATTCTTTTGTGCCTCCGCCACCGGGAATAACTCCTACGCCAAATTCCACAAGACCCATGTACAGTTCGGCATGTGCCACCACTTTATCGACATGTAAATTCAACTCGCAACCTCCTCCCAGTGTTAGATTGTGGGGAGCTCCAACTACCGGAATGCTGGAGTAACGCATGCGCATCATTGTTTTCTGAAAGTAGCGAACGGCAATGTCGAGTTCCTCGTATTCCTGCTCTGCAGCGAACATGAAGATCATGCCCACGTTGGCGCCTGCCGAGAAGTTGTCGCCTTCGTTGTAAACGACCAAACCTCTGTAATCACGTTCAGCTAAGTCAATGGCTTTATTGAGACCTTCCAACACTTCTCCGCCAATGGTGTTCATCTTGGTATTCCAAGAACAGCACAGAATGCCATCACCTAAGTGTCGCACGCTGCACGCACCGTTGGTCCAAAGTTGCGAAGAAGCGGGCATCTTTGACGGAGCGCTGATGTGCGCTGCACCCGGTAGTGGCTCGTATTGTTGAGTTGTAGGATTGTAGCACTCTTCAACACCTTCGTTCATGCGATAGAATGATGTGAAGCCTTTAGAAAGCATATCCTCCATCCATGTTGCAATCGTGTGCCCAAGCTTGCGAGCATCGTCTGCGCCTTTAGCTAAGCCAATGGTGTCCCATACTTCGAAGGGGCCCATTTGCCAACCGAATCCGGCGCGCATGGCAGCATCGATACTGTGTAGAGAAGAACTAATTTCAGGAACGCGATTGCTGACGTATGCAAACAGTCCGGCGAACGCTTTCTTGTAGAACTCTCCGGCTTTGTCGCTGCCATTGTACAGCATCGGCATTCGCGTGGAAAGACTGTCAATTGTTTTGGTGGCTTCCAGCGTTGCGAACTTGCTTTTTTTCTGTTCGCCGTATTCGAGTGTCTGAAGATTCAGGGATAGAATTTGCGATTCGCCTTTGTCGTTCTTGATCTTCTTATAAAATCCCTGTTTGGTTTTTTCGCCCAACCATTTCTGATCTACCATGTGTTGGATGAATGCCGGAATTTCAAATACCTTTTTGGATTCATCGTTGGGGCAGTGTTCATGAACACCGCGCGCTACATGCACAAGTGTGTCGAGACCAACTACATCGCAGGTGCGAAATGTTGCACTCTTAGGGCGACCGAGCACAGGCCCTGTGAGCTTATCGACGTCTTCAACTGTTAGTCCTAATTCGCCAATGAGGTGAAATAATGCTTGTATGCTATACACTCCGATTCGGTTGGCTATAAATGCGGGTGTATCGTTGCAGGGTACCACAACCTTTCCGAGGTACTTCTCCCCGTACTGCTTGAAAAACTCAATCACTTCCGGCTGTGTATGTGCAGAGGGAATTATTTCCAATAGCTGCAAATAGCGCGGAGGATTGAAAAAGTGTGTTCCGCAGAAGTGTTTTTTGAAATCTTCGCTGCGTCCGATGGTGAGCGCTGATATAGGTATACCCGAGGTATTCGTGCTAATCAAGCTGCCGGGTTTACGATGTGCCTCGACCTTTTCAAAGACCAATTGCTTTATCTCTATTCGTTCGGTCACAGCTTCAATAATCCAGTCGCACTCTTTTAATAGATGCAAATCATCTTCAAGATTACCAATCGTAATTCGCTCGATGAATGATTTGCGATAAATAGGCGATGGGCTGCTTGCAATGGCCGCTTGCAGCGCTTCTTGCGCAATGCGATTTCGCACGTTCCGATCGGATAACGACAACCCCTTTTGAGATTCTTTATCGGTGAGGGTATTGGGAACAATATCGAGTAAAACCGTTTGGACACCAATATTGGCGAAATGACAGGCTATGCGTGAACCCATGACGCCACTTCCAATGACTGCGGCTTTTTTAATGATTCTATTCATTCGGAAAATTCAGTGGTAACTTAGTTAAATCAGCCTGTTGAAGAGATTGATTTAATTGGCAAGCAAGTAACATCATTTGGGTTAATGCCTAAAATAAATGCCCGTTATTTTTATCACATCTCTGAATGACGAGAATCAGTAAATGAGCCTGAGTTCGTTCAAACTGTATGCATGTCGATGGCCGTTTGGTTGCTCGAGTTGCAAGTGTCCGTCATTCAATACCTGGAGCACTTTTCCCATAATAGTGCCTTGGTCTGTTTCATATGAGTAGAATTCGTCACGTCCGAAGAGGTTGTCTTGGTAATTCTCAATGAGAGTTGAACTTTCGCGCTTGCAGAATTGATTGTATCGATGTGACAGATTGTTTTGTAATGAAACAAGTACGTTGTCAATTGTTATAAGTTCGTCCGACTCGATGGCTAGCGATGTAGCGTGTTCTATTTCGAATTTCTGTTGATTTACATTGATACCGATGCCAATGACTGCCGCGTGCCAAGCCGATCCTTGCCATTGGTTCTCCATGAGTATTCCCGCGATTTTTTTCTTGCGAACCAGTATGTCATTTGGCCATTTTATTTGAACGTCCAACTTGGTGAATGACTGTATGGTATCGTGAACCGCCAATGCCATGGTTTTACTTAGTAGGAAGGGGTTGTCGGCGGCATGAGGCGGTGGGTACAGAATGAAGCTTGCAAGCAAGTTCTCGTTTGGACGGCTAAGCCATTGGTTCGATCGTTGGCCCCTGCCTGAGTGTTGATAGCGAGCAATGATACACGTCCCTTCCATTGGTTTTCCTGCCTTTAGCATTCTAAATGCTTCGGCGTTTGTGGAATCGATTTCTTCCAGCCTGATGGGGGGGATGTGCATGAAATTCATAAGTCGCAAAATTCGGTCAAGGCGGGGTTGGTAAAAAAATGAAATAAAATGACCTCTGTCGCTTGATGGAAGCAGTGTACGTATACTTTTGCCCCAACGTGGCAGTGAAAAAAACAACAAAATCCAAGGTGGTCAAGGCCGGTACTGAGCAATTGGTGGAAGCCATTGTATTTGGTATGGAAGAGGTAAAGGCCCATGATATCATTGTAATGGACCTTCGAAAGGTTCCAAATGCACTTTCAGACTTCTTTGTTGTTTGTCATGGTACGAGCAACACGCAAGTACAGGCAATTGCTGATTCGGTCGAAAGGGAAACGTTTCGATTGCTTCAGGATGAGCCTGCCCATAGCGAAGGTGGTCGTAACGCAACTTGGATACTCATGGACTATGTCAATGTGATCGTGCACATTTTTAGCAAGGATGCACGCGATTTCTATGCATTGGAAGATTTGTGGGCCGACGCTTCGGTGAAGCGAATAGGAAACTAAAAGAATAAGCATGTCAGACGACAAAAGAGAACAACGTAAACCACAGCCCATACCGGGAGGTGATAAGCGTGGAGGGAATTTCTATTGGATTTACGCCATATTGGCGATGATTCTGATAGGTATGATGATATTCAACAGTGGCAGCGATGGCCGTCAGATTGATTATCGCCAGTTTAAGTATTACGCGGAGAGCGGCTACATCGAGAAGGTAGAGTACAACCAGGTGGTCGGTAAAATTTACCTCGATTCCCTCGGTCGTTCTATGCTGGGCAATGAACTCGGCAACCAACCAGCGATGAAAGGCTTCTCGCGTTCCAGCGAGTTTTGGTTCAATATCCCACCTAGCGAGAATGCTATTGACGAAATAGAACGCCTGGGAAATGAACGAGGCATTACGATTCAATACAAACCCATCAATGAGTTTGGACAAAACCTGCTCTTTTGGGTAATTGGCTTCGGAATCATTATAGCTGTTTGGGTCATTATTATGCGTCGCATGGGCGGCGGTGGTGGTGGCTGCGGCCAAATATTCAGCATTGGAAAATCGAAGGCTACACTTTTTGAAAAAGGTAAAGGAACATCCGTGACATTTAATGATGTTGCAGGTTTGGAAGGAGCTAAACAAGAGGTTCAAGAAATCGTAGACTTCCTCAAGAATCCTAAGAAATATACGGAGCTGGGAGCAAAAATTCCGAAAGGAGCACTGCTCGTTGGACCTCCCGGTACCGGTAAAACGTTGCTTGCGAAGGCTGTGGCCGGCGAAGCACAGGTGCCTTTCTTCTCACTCAGCGGTTCCGATTTTGTGGAAATGTTTGTGGGTGTTGGTGCAAGCCGCGTGCGTGACTTGTTCCGTCAAGCGAAAGAGAAGGCGCCTTCTATCATCTTCATCGATGAGATTGACGCCATCGGACGTGCCCGCAGCAAGAGCATCAACTTCGGTAGTAATGATGAGCGCGAGAATACATTGAATCAGCTTTTGACAGAGATGGATGGTTTCGCGACCAACAGCGGTATCATCATTCTCGCAGCCACAAACCGTGCTGATATTCTAGACAAAGCTCTGTTGCGTGCAGGACGGTTCGATCGTGAGATTTATGTCGATATGGCCGATCTCAATGAGCGTTTTCATATTTTCATCGTGCATTTGAAGAACGTGAAGTTTGACAGCACCATTGATGTTGAGTTCCTGGCTCGCCAAACGCCCGGATTCAGCGGTGCGGACATTGCGAATATTTGCAACGAGTCGGCATTGATTGCTGCCCGTAAAGGCAAGCACACGGTCGACAAGCAAGACTTTTTGGATGCCGTCGATCGTATCATCGGTGGTTTTGAGAAGAAGAATAAGATTATTACTGCAGAAGAAAAATCGACCATCGCCTATCACGAAAGTGGCCATGCCATTATCTCGTGGTTGTTGGAGCACGCGTCTCCTCTTGTGAAAGTGACCATCGTTCCGCGAGGACGTTCATTAGGAGCTGCATGGTATCTGCCGGAAGAAAGACAGATCACCACCACTGAGCAGATATTTGATGAAATGTGCGCCGCTTTGGGCGGCCGAGCTGCTGAAGAAGTTGCCTTCGGTAAAATTTCTACCGGTGCATTAAGTGACTTAGAAAAGGTTACCAAGCAAGCCTATGCTATGGTAAGCGTCTATGGATTGAATAATAAAATTGGTCATCGCAGTTACTACGATAGCAGCGGAGAGTCTCAATTTACCAAGCCTTACAGTGAGGAAACGGCTCGTATTATCGATGAGGAGGTTTCCAAGATTATTGAGAAGGCCTACTTGAAGTCGGTCGATTTGCTCACCACGCATCGCACTCAGCTTGATCAGTTGTCCAAAAAATTGCTCGAGAAGGAAGTAATTTTCAAGGATGATTTGGAAGAGATTCTCGGCCCTCGCCAATGGAAGGAGCGCAATCCTGCCAATGAATTGAAGCCGGCAACCGAACCAAAGCCATCCAATGAACTCAAGGAGGGTGATGAACCTACTCCTGAAAACGCATAGTAAATAGGCCGCAATTGCGGCCTTTTTTGTGTTTTAGTTTTCTAGAATTCAATGCCGCTGATTGATTAAGTTTGCGGTCGCTATGGCTTCCCTAAGTAACCTTGCACAACGCTCTATTGTGGGTATCATCTTCTCGGTGGCTGTAATAGGCTGTGCCTATTGGGGAGCATTGGCCAATGGCATGTTGTTTTTGTTTTTTGCGGCTGTCGGTTTGTATGAAGTCTACGATTTACTGCAGCACCAACAAAGCAATGCTCCTCGCTGGTTTAAGGGTATGTCGGTGGGAGTAGTTCTCTATATGCTCGTTTTTCTTGTTCAGACGGATACGGTGCAGCCTGTTTGGTTTTGGATTTTGCCGTTGCTCGTGGCTATCATTTTCATAGCTGAACTAATTAAACTGGATCATCTAACCCTCACCAATTTGGCAATTACCATTTTTGGTTGGATATATGTGGTGCTGCCGCTATCTCTAGTAAATGTGCTCCCAACGTTGCAAGGCACGTACGACCCCATACCATTAATCGGTTTTTTCCTTGTGCTCTGGGCCAATGACACGGGTGCATATTTCACCGGTAAATACCTTGGAAAGCGTAAACTCTATCCGGAGGTGTCGCCCAATAAAACCTGGGAAGGCTTGATGGGAGGGTCATTGGTCGCTTTTGTAGCCGCGATTTCGCTGCATAAACTGACCCATACATTGGAGCTTCGTGATTGGATGGTAATGGCCATGGCCGTTGCCTTTTTTGGCAATTTGGGCGACTTGTTTGAGTCCCATTTAAAACGCAATTTCGGTGTGAAGGATAGTGGTCATCTCATGCCCGGGCATGGAGGAGTGCTCGATCGTTTCGACGGTCTCTTCCTCGCACTTCCTGTATTTCTCGCTTACTACAAAATTTTCTATTACCTATGACGATTCACAAAGAAGGATATACCATTATCGCCGGCACCACGCTTATTTGCGGAGCCATCATTTTCGGATTGACAAATTGGTTGGATACTTCCGGCGTTTGGTTTTGGCTCGCATCAGCACCGGTAATTGTTTTTTTCTATCTGGTGGTACAGTTTTTCCGTTTGCCTTCGCGCACCAATCGTTCGGCGGCCAACGAATTGGTAGCTCCTTGCGATGGTAAGGTAGTGGTAATCGAGGAGACGGAAGAACCAGAGTACTTCAAGGGCAAGCGCATTCAGGTTTCAATTTTCATGTCGCCTCTAAACGTGCATGCGAATTGGGTTCCTTGCGAAGGTGAGGTGACCTATGCAAAGTACCACAAAGGACTTTATTTGGTGGCTTGGCACCCAAAGAGTAGCACCGATAACGAACGTACTACTATCGTGGTTAAGCACGCGAATGGTAAGGAAGTTTTGTTTCGTCAAATCGCAGGCGCAGTTGCTCGAAGAATCGTGTACTATGTGAAGCCCGGTCAGCGTGTTGAACGCAATGAGCAATTTGGCTTTATCAAATTTGGAAGCCGTGTCGATATTTTCCTGCCCCTAGGCTCGGAAGTAGTTGCTCAGATGGGACAAGTAACCAAGGGCAATGAAACGATCATTGCGCGCTGGTAGTCTTCAATTGAAGGGTACTGGGTACTGAGTACTGGGTAATGAGTACTGGGTACTGGGTACTGGGTACTGAGTACTAAGGACTGAGAAATTGATACTGAGTGGGAGGAAATAGGAAATAAGTAATAGTTCAAGGAGAGTTTGTCGGTGTATTCAGTACCTAGTACCTAGTCCCCAGTCCCCAGTCCCCAGTATCCTGTTTATATCCCGTGTATAAATCCATTCTCATTTCAGGCATTCACCCTCGATGTTGCGGGTAATTTTGAAGATGCCGATGAAGCATTTTCTGTTTCTCCTTGCTTTGTGTGTTTGTATTTCTTCCGAGCTTTCAGCCCAGAAGACCACTGTGGTGCATCATTACCCGAAGGACACTACGGGGTTGGGTTCCGGTAAAATACTTCCCTCGCACTCTGAAGAGCATCGCATCATCATTAACTATTACGAGCACGCCGATGAGCTCGAGCTCAATCGGTTCGAACAGCTGGTCTCTTCTTACTTGAGTATGTATGTCGAGAAATGTGCACTCATTCAAAACGGCGATGTAAAGCTGCGACATTCAAAAAGAGAAACCCTGAAGGAATTGAATAGCATCGTTAAGGGTGCGGTCGATTTCTACGACTACCAGCAGTTGAGCGATTTCAACGGTTTTTCGAAAGTAGTCGAGCAGAAGTTGGCTGCAATTGATGCCCTTGATTTCCGTACCATTGAATTTTCGGCAGGCGATAATGATCAAGAAACGGAAGAGCGCATGCGGCGTAACTTCTTGGATAAGGAGTTATCGGATTTGAAAATGCTGGTGCGCATGGAAGTAGGGATGTATGGCGAGGAGAATTTGATGGTTGTAAAGGGTTCGGAGGAAATTGTAGTCGATGATGGTGCCAAGGAAAAATTGTTGGAGCAATACACCAGCGATGACAAATGGTCGACACTGGAACCGATACGTGTAGACTTAGATGGCGGTGAATTGGCAACGATCGATTTGAACGATTACTCGAAATTGAACACAACCGGTTCAGATTCTAACACTGGAATTAATGCCCAATTGCTTGAGCTTTTGCAAGCAAATAACACCAAGCTCGATGGTATGCAAAAGCAAATCGATGAGCTTCGAAGCGAACAGCTAAGACTTTGGCAACAAAGTCAGGATGAGAAGAATGTTGCCATGCAAAAGCAAATCGATGATTTGAGGGAAATGGTATTTGCACTGGTAAAAATGAACACCGGAGAGGCAGTAGCCGATGGATCGAACACCCTTCTTCCACCCGCGCGAATGGAAGGCAGCGTTACGAATTTGCCGGGTTCCATGAATGTGTATTTCCCGAAAGGATCGGTTAAACTCGATGCCGGTTCAGTGCTTTCACTCAACGAGATTGTCGACATACTTGCGCGCTCTCCGCAGCTTAAGTTGATAGTGACCGGTTATGCCGATAAATCCGGAGATGCCGCGAAGAATCTTGTTCTCAGTCAGCAGCGAGCCAATTCGGTTAAGGAATTTTTGGTGAATAGTGGCTTAAGCGCTGATCGATTCATTACGAAGTATTATGGAGATCGAGATTCGGAGCAGGAAGGCTTGAGCGATCGGAAGGTGGTCATTGAATTTGTGAGATAACAACGATGAAGATTATTTGCATTGGCCGCAATTATGCGGAGCACGCCAAAGAACTCGGAAACGCCGTTCCAACGGAGCCGGTCTTTTTCTGTAAACCTGATTCGGCTATCCTGCCGAAGGGCAATCCGTTTTTCATTCCCGACTGGACATCTGATGTGCATTATGAAGCGGAGTTAGTTCTGCGCATAGACCGCTTAGGAAAGCACATCAGCAAAGAGTTTGCACCGCGTTATTATGGTGCTGTGGGATTGGGTATCGACTTCACTGCACGCGATGTGCAAGAGGAGTTAAAAAAGAAAGGATTGCCGTGGGAGAAGGCAAAGGGGTTTGATGGCTCGGCGGTAGTCTCGCAAGATTTCATCCCTATGGAAGAGCTGGAAAAAAGCAACATTCGGTTTTCGCTAAAGAAGAATGAAGAGCTGGTTCAGCAGGGCAGTAGCAGCGATATGATTTTCGATTTCGATGCCATCATCGCTTATGTATCACAGTTCATGACCCTCAAAATTGGAGATTTGATTTTTACCGGAACTCCCAGTGGAGTGGGTAAGGTAAGCGCAGAAGATGAGCTTACAGGTCTCATAGGAGAGCGCGTTATGTTTCAAGTGAAAGTGAAATAACAACGAGTGCTTTAGTCTCGTTTATTCATAACCCGTGTTTGGGTGCGAATGGATTCTTTGTGAAGTTGCTCGAGGTATTTCTGAATGAACTCTTTTGAGAGTCCTACCTGCTCCGCAAGCATGGTGCGTGTTTCCAGAATTTCTTTCCAGCGATCTATTTGAAAAATGGTTACCGATTCTTCTTTCTTGAATCGGCCCAGTTCTTCCGCAATGCGCATGCGTTTGCCGAGCAAATGAATGATTTCTTCATCGACCTTGTCCATTCTTGATCGCAACGTTTGCAGTTCATGCACAAAGGTGATGTCATCGCTTTGTGCCTGACGAATTTGAATGGAAGACAACATGGCCACAAGTGCTTCGGGTGTGACCTGTTGAGCGGCATCGCTGAGGGCAGCGTCGGGGTTGAGGTGACTTTCAATCATCCAACCATCGAATCCCAAATCCATTGCTTTTTGTGCTACTCCTTGCAACAAATCGCGCCGTCCACAAATATGGCTGGGATCGTTGATGAGCGTGATATTGGGGAACGCCGTGCGAAGAGCAATCGGTATTTCCCACATGGGTTTGTTGCGGTAAATACTGTCGCCGAAATGTGAGAATCCGCGATGAATGGCAGCAATCCGTGTGATGCCTGCTTGTTGAATGCGTTCGAGCGCACCGATCCAAAGTTGCAAATCGGGATTAACCGGGTTCTTTACAAAAACAGGAATATCAACCCCTTTCAATGCGTCGGCAATTTCCTGAACCGAAAACGGATTGACTGTTGTTCGAGCTCCTATCCAGATAGCATCAAGACCGTATTTTAAGCAAAGCTCAACGTGTTCTGCATTGGCAACTTCTGTCATAACGGGCAGGCCGCTTTCCGCGCGAGCGCGCACCATCCACGGTAGACCGATTTCACCTACACCTTCAAAAGCATTCGGTCTTGTGCGTGGTTTCCAAATACCGCCCCGCAAGAGATGTACTTTGGAGGTTTTTGCCAGCTGCACTGCGGTTTCTACGTATTGCTGCTCTGACTCAACGCTGCAAGGTCCACTGATGAGAAGGGGCATCTCCAGGCGAGGAGGCCAATCATTCATAGGGGATACGGTTTGCAGAGAAGATGACATACAGTGGGAAAACAGGGCGAAGTTAAGATGGTTCGAAGAGGGGTGTGCGAAGCACAAAAAAAGACTTCCTAGAAAGTCTCTTTTGTTCTTTTTGTCGTACCGAAGGAGGGACTCGAACCCTCACGTCTTGCGACACACGCACCTGAAACGTGCGCGTCTACCAATTCCGCCACTTCGGTATCGTGGCTTCTTCAGCTTCGCGCCTCTGAAGTTGTTGTAAGAGTAACTTCTAC
>JBKCGW010000178.1:0-2172 GCA_046303175.1 Flavobacteriales bacterium | reverse complement strand
AAAACCTTATCATCATGCACAACTTCATACTCTTCGTTACTTTCAGTTTGCTATCATTAAACATCTGTGCTCAAACAACCTTTGAAACACAAATGGATGTAATAGGCTACCTAGATGGGCGCTCATACTTCAATAGCTCTTCGGGCATGGAAATTAGCTACGGCTATGTTTCGTCCATGAACACATACGGAATAAAGATTAAGAACAAATACGATGCGGAATTCGCATTTATCAACTGTGATATTACGTGTTATGGCAGATACGCGGACATTTATGGAATGAGCGCGGAAACGGGCAGTAATTTCGGATTCAGATTGTTTGATGGCAAAATCGTAGTGGGTTATGGGGAGCCGGATGCTTCCACTTATTACGAGAAGAAATAAAAAAAGTAGCCCCGACGGGAATCGAACCCATATCAAAAGTTTAGGAAACTTCTATTCTATCCATTGAACTACGGGGCCAAGAAATTTGGATTGCGAATATACAATGGCCGGCACTGCAACCGGGGCGGGCGTTTAGGGCTTAAAAGCGCCTGAAAACATGACTCTTGTTAATAGCTTGTTGAAATAAACAGCCCGATTTTTAAAACTTCTTCGGGGGTGCCCACGTATCCAAGTTCCGTTGAACGAACATTAGCACTTGACAAACTGTCGACATTCAACATCGATGAACCACCCTAAAAACACACAGAATATGCACAGGAAGAATGCCCTTGGGTTCCTTTCGCTGCTATTGGGAATTAGTATTCTCATGGCATCATGCGGAGAGAGCTCGGATCAAAAAACCACTCAGCCACCGGTAAAATCAGAGCTTGATTCGACTGAAGTGGCTCGTATGAAAGAATTAGAAAAGATTTTCTTCTCTATTCCTTCACCCGTTGAAATGTCTTCTTTAATCAAGAAGAAAGGTTATCAATTCGACCAAGGCAAACTGGTTGCTACTGCCAACGTAGATAAGTACACCGGTGAATCACGCCAGGCAGTAATGCTGGGTATTTATGGTGCAGACCTAAGCTATGCAGCCATTTTCGACCAGAAGCAATTGTCTACCGAGTACTTTGCTGCTGCTCAGAAACTCGCGCGCCAAATGGATGCGGATGGAACAATCACTCCGGAGCTGCTCGAGCGTTTGGAGAAAAATCAGGAGAATCGCGATTCCATGTTGCACATCATTTCAGAAGCTTACTCTGATTTGAACGGGTATTTGAAAGAAAAAGACAGGGTAGAAGTTTCTGCCATGGTAGTGGCAGGCGGTTGGTTGGAAGCCCTTTACCTGTCCACTCAGTACACTGCTGATGGCAATCCGGAGATACGTCAACGTATAGCAGAGCAAAAGTATTCGTTGAACAACCTGATGAGCTACCTCGAGAAATTTGGGGATACTGCTTCATTGCAGGAGCTGAAAGGCGATTTGATGCGCTTACAGGAAGTATACAATACGGTTGCTGAGAACAAAGGCAAAACGACCGCTAGCAAAGATGAAAGCGGCACTATGGTCATTGGTTCATCAACCACTCTGACCATCGACGATGCAACCTTGAGCAAAATTGCAACCCTCGCAGGCGAAATTCGTACAAAGTACACCGCTCTCTAAACCACCCAAAAACGAAGCGAATATGAAACTCATTAAAATACTTCTTCCTCTGCTCCTGCTGATGCCATTGGTTTCCGATGCTCAGTGCAGAGCGTTCACTAAAAACCAGTGCCTACCCCAACTCGACGGATACGTGCAGAACGACAATTACAATTCTGCCATGTTGATTCCCGGCGATGATGCGGAGTTGTTACTCACCTTTTACGGTGGAAAGGAATACCGCCTTGTAGTATGTGCTCACCCAATTTTGGGAACGGTTGACTACGAAATCACGGATACCAATGGTGATTCTATTTACAAGAGCAATACAGGCACCGGAAATAGCTTCGACTTCAAAATGGTGAATACCCAACAGCTCATAGTGAAACTTCATGTACCCGAGCAGAAATCATCTGTCTCTGTGCATGAAGGCTGTGTATCTGTGTTGGTCGGTTCGAAAGAAGCTAACTAAGAAATTTTTTCCTCGCTTAAACTGGAAATAAGCGTGATGCCGGGAGTGTAATACTTCCGGCATTTTGCGTTTTGGGGGGGTGGGTGGCCACGAATACACGAATTGGGGATGAGGGGGGAGAGATAAGG
>JBKCGW010000177.1:0-1182 GCA_046303175.1 Flavobacteriales bacterium | reverse complement strand
ATTCAGGTAATGGCGCCTACCGCCGCACCGGTTGCTATTCCTGCAGCTGCTCCGGCTCCGGCCGCCGCTCCTGCCCCGGCTGCAGCCCCTGCTGCCGCCGAACCAAAAGGTAATACCATCGAGGTTCGTTCACCGATGATTGGCACGTTCTACCGTTCACCGGCACCCGACAAGCCTGCCTTCATTGAAGTGGGTCAAACCATCAAAGCAGGTGATACCGTATGCGTTATCGAGGCTATGAAACTCTTCAACGAAATCGAATCGGAAGTTTCGGGAACCATCGTTAAGGTATTGGTGAACGACAGCACACCGGTTGAATACGATCAACCCCTTTTCTTGGTAGAACCGGCCTGATAAACGTCCGGAATACCATTCATGGTGGCCCATAGGCCACTTGCATTCGTATATACACCCACGAAACAAGAAATCATGTTCAAGAAAATATTGATAGCCAATCGCGGTGAAATCGCACTTCGTGTTATTCGCACCTGCAAAGAAATGGGCATCAAAACTGTGGCGGTATACTCTACCGCCGATCGCGACAGCCTCCATGTGCGCTTCGCCGATGAAGCTGTTTGCATTGGTCCGGCGCCCAGCAAGGAGTCGTACCTGAAAATCCCAAACATCATCGCGGCAGCAGAAATCACCAATGCCGACGCTATTCACCCCGGTTACGGATTCCTTTCCGAAAACGCCACCTTCTCGAAAGTGTGCAAGGAAAACGGCATCAAGTTCATCGGTGCTTCACCCGAAATGATTGAAGCCATGGGTGATAAGTCGAGCGCCAAGCAGACCATGAAAGACGCCGGCGTTCCTACCATTCCCGGTAGCGACGGCTTATTGGAAAGTCTCGAAGACGCCATCGAAATCGCTAACAAAATCAAGTACCCTATCATGATGAAAGCCACCGCCGGCGGCGGTGGTAAGGGTATGCGCATTTGCAAAAACGACGATGATGTGCGCGATGCGTGGGAAAAAACACGCCGCGAAGCATTGGCTGCATTCGGCAACGACGGTATGTACATGGAGAAATTCGTGGAAGAGCCTCGTCACATCGAAATACAGATTGCCGGTGACCAATACGGAAAGGCATGTCACCTCAGCGAGCGCGACTGCTCTATTCAGCGTCGTCACCAAAAGCTGGTGGAAGAAACGCCTTCGCCTTACATGACCGATGAGTTG
>JBKCGW010000176.1:0-4734 GCA_046303175.1 Flavobacteriales bacterium | reverse complement strand
GCGACCTTGATCTGTTCTTTCACCAAATCGACCCCGGTAATCATCTCGGAAACCGGGTGTTCTACTTGCAGACGTGTATTCATTTCAAGGAAGTAGTAGTTCCGGTTTTCATCCACCAGAAACTCCACGGTGCCGGCTCCGGAATAGTTGCAACTGCGCGCTACGTCGCAGGCGCTTTTACCCATTGCGGCGCGCAGTTCAGGGGTAAGAATGGCTGAAGGCGCTTCTTCTACAACCTTTTGGTGACGGCGTTGAATGCTGCATTCGCGTTCAAATAAGTGAACCACGTTGCCGTGGTTATCGGCCAGCACTTGGATTTCGATGTGTCGCGGTCCGGCAACATAGCGCTCGATGAATACCGAACCGTCGCCAAATGAACTAAGGGCCTCGCTGATGGCGCGTTCCATCTGCTCTCCCAATTCTTCAATGTTCTCGACAATGCGCATGCCTTTACCACCGCCGCCGGCGCTTGCCTTGATAAGAATGGGTAATCCTACTTCCAGCGCTACGCGCTTGGCTTCCTCCACATCGCTCACGGCTCCCTCGGTTCCGGGAACCATGGGAATATTATATTTCTTGGCGGCGCCTTTTGCCGATAGCTTGTCGCCCATTACTTCCATGGCTTCCGGACTCGGACCAATGAGCGTAATACCGGCCGCGTTTAAGGCTCTAGCAAAATGGGCGTTTTCAGATAGAAAGCCATAGCCAGGATGTATTCCATCGACCCCAAGTTGCTTACATACCTCAATGATTTTCTCACCCAACAAATAGCTTTGGTTGGATGGCGGCGGACCGATGCACACGGCCTCATCGGCATACCGAACAAAAGGAGCATTGCGATCAGCTTCACTGTAAACAGCTACGGTAGCTATGCCCATTTCTTTTGCGGAACGCATGACCCTGAGTGCAATTTCACCGCGGTTGGCTATGAGGATTTTACGCATGTGGGGAAGGATTATAGGAGTGTGGGTTTGTCGAATTATAGAGGCTAATAGAGCTTTAAGGATTGTTCCAGCTCTTGGCGTATTTGAGTTGCGAGTTTTTTCGGTTTCATCACTTTAACCTGATGGCCGAAACTAAGTATCAAATTGATGAGCTCGGTGGTTACCAAGACATGCAAGCTGAGGTAAACGTAATTTCCATCGCGCTTAGTGGTTTCTTGGCTCGGGTGAATGGGTTGCGTTTCAAGGTATTTGCCCGTGGCTGAATCAAAGCGCAGCTCAATATTTTCAGGCTTTTCACTTCGCTCTGTAATGCCAATGGTATGCTTAAAAAACAGGTCAGGATCGAACGACTTGTCGATCGTGAATTTCCGCTCGGCAGTTTCCAGCTTTTCGATGCGTTCAAGTCCAAAGGTTCGAACAGCATTGCGTTGCGGATTAAATGCCACCAGATACCAGCGGTTGTGAAATTCCTTCAGCAAATAGGGATGAAGCTCGTACTCATTCAGAATATCATCACTGAATTTCCGGTAATAAATGCGCACGGATTTCCGCGATTTGATGTGCTCGAGCAGAGGTGTCAAATGTTCGTTGCCCAGACTAACAGTCGATTTTTCGAATTGGATATACTTCGATAGCGAGGAGTCGTCGGGGTTGGGTGAAATATTGACGCGATTGATAATCTTATCAATCGCACTTTCATACTGCTTAAAAATGGGAATGCTACGAAACTGTTCGAGGGTAGCCGTTGCAAAACGAATGGCTTCAAGGTCTTCATCACCGAGGGAAAGTTCCGAGATAGAGTAGCCCTCCTGCTCATAGAAATAACCTCCGTATTGCTTGCTGAACTTGATGGGTGCGTAATAGCCCAGCTCGTTTTCATTCTTCATCGCCCAAATGTCTTTGTCGATGGTGCTCAGCGAAATGGCATCGCCACCGCTCCCAAACAATGCGTCCTCACAGGCCTGCCGTAAATCCTCCCGCGTAGGGTAGGGCTTACCCTTGTTGGTGAGGCTGCGATCGATGATACGATAGCGCAGCAGAGCGTATTTATTAGCGGGCATAAACGACCTGGGGTGATGTGCTCCGCAAAGATGAGACGGGCGCAGGGCGTTTTAGTAGGTTGTTGAAATAAAAATGGCGAATGGAGAATGAAGAATGGAGAATGGAGAATGGAGAGGCACCGCAGCATTCTCCATTCTCCATTCTCTTTTTACTTTATTAATTACTTCTCATTTTGAAGGTAAAGCGGCTGCGCCAGTTCGAAAAACTTGATCTTCGACTTGAGTGCGGCTTCCTTGTTCCACTGAATTTCGTTGCGATTCACGGAGCAAATCCCGTAAGGCTTTTCGCTTAGCTGCTTTAGTTCTGCGTTGTCCAGTTCCTTGAATAAATCAATATCGAGCGGACACTTGAGCGCGCTGCCATCGGATGGATGCACCAAGTTCTTACAGTTCAATGCGTATTTCTTGCTGAAGTAACCTTCTTTTTCGAAGACAACTTCATAATTGCCACCGCTTTTCAGCAATACGCCATAGAAGCCACTTTCTTTTGACACGTTACTCGATAACAATTCGCCGGCGGCATACACATGCACTTTTACATCTTTCAAAGGCTTTTGCTTTTTCGCCTTGGGTGCTTCATCTCCGGCAGGGTCTGTAAGGATGCCTTCTTCAATGACTCCGTAGAACAGCATTTGGGCTTTCTGAGCTTGAAGTCCCGTGGTTACTATGGCTAACCATAGTAGGGTGATAATCTTTTTCATCGTGGTTTTTGAGTTTTCAACATGTTATACACATGTTTTCGACAAAATGTTACAGACGGATAAAAAAGATACTGATAATCAGTTGTCGTGCTCTCGAATCTTTAGACGAGTCTCTGTTTTTTGACTATCAGCGTTTAGCGAATCGGACTCAATTACCGGAATATTCTTCATAAAGCGACTTAGGTCGGGTTGACCCGCATCGATCCAGGCGGTGTACCAAAAACTGCCTATGGAAATGACGGCCGATTTCATGCGGCGCTCTATTTGGCCGTCAAGCATATTGCTGTAAGCCTTACTGAAGTCTTGCGAATACACCTTCATGTTCACCTGCCCTCGTGTCTCGTAGGAATACTTCTTCTCCTCCCCGAAGCTGGCGGTCAAGTCGCGCTCAAACCCTAGAACCGAGTCAACCGCGGCAAAGCTTTCCTCAATGCGATCCCATATATAGGTCTGCGGAGCCTTTACATACTTGGCTTTCCCCACGAAAAAGTCATAGTCTTCGAAATAAAGCTCGGGTATCCGGCTCTCCCAAAATCCGTGGATGCCTCGCTGCCCGGTCTTTTGTCCGTTGTAATTGCTGGTCGTGTGCAAGGGCACGTGCGAGTCGCCTATGTAATGTCCAATTTCTGCCGACAATCGAAGAATGCGGTTCACGTCTTCGTTGCGAAAGGCCGTTGTGAGGCGCTGTTGCATGAGGTAAATGTGCCAAGGCACAATGCCGTGAGCACGCAGAGTGTCTTCCGAAAATTTGGCAACGGCATCATCCCAGCGGTGCGGAACGTTCTCAAATGGATTAGGGTGCTCTTTTGTGATATATCGATCAAGGTCGATATAGTGGCACTCTGCTTCGCCCTTCACGCTGTAACGACGTTTATCGGGATCGACCGAGTGATCAATCAGGTAGTCCATATTCGCCTTATAGAATCCAAAGAGTTCTTCGGGCAGGGTGTATATGGCGAGCTCATTTATTTTTTTATGACCGAAAAATCCCCATGTATTGGTGTCGAGAACGCAAACATGCGGCCTGTAAGCGCTAGCCAATAAAGCTACGACAATGAGAAATCCGGGAAGTAAAATGCTGCGCATCGCGGCTAATTTAATGCGCAAGCGCCTCGGCTGAAAGCCATTCTTTGGGCTCGTAGTTCAATTTAACAAGTGCGCCGTTCTCGAGAATTGGAATGCACGGAACTGTGTTGGCTGTGAGGCAATACTTAACGTCGCGCTGAATGTTCAATTTAATCAGGCGGCGACGATGTGATGAGGCTCGCAAGAAACTCCACAAGTGCGTACGCGCTGAACGATACATGAATTTAGCTGCGACCGTGCTGTCTTCCACGCACTGGAATTTGCGTGATTCAATCAGAATGTCGGCGATAGCACCACCACAAATGGTGTCTTCAAGGTTCACCTTATCCTTCCAGCCGGAAGCTAAAATGAGCGTATTCTTATGTTGTTCTGCCAACCAAGAGCATAGAATGTCGAGGTTGTTCAAACATCCAATCACCACTGTTTTACGCTCACTGGCAATTTGAATGGCTTTGGTTCCATTGGTTGTAGTGAGTACCACCGTCTTTCCCTGCATATTGGGATCCATATAGGCATATGGACTGTTGCCAAAGTCAAAACCTTCAACAACCCGACCGTCACGCTCTGCACCAACAATGAATCCTTTCTTCTTGTATTCAATCGCTTCATCCACACTCGACACAGGGATAATTCTGTCCACGCCACAGTGTAACGCGGTGGTTATCGCGCTAGTAGCTCTCAGCACATCAATCACTACTACAATGTCAAAATCCTCCTGATAGAGGTGGTACTGCCCGGGTGAGTAGCAGACTTCGACGAGTTTACGGTTGGTAATAGGTGGCAAGGGTTAAGGGGTAAGGGGTAAAGGGTAAAGGGTAAGGTGAGCCCTCATGATTTTGGTTGACAGGTTACCCACCTAAACCCCAAAGCGTGTGAATAAAGTTCTGGTTATTAAAATTATGATGGGATTTAACTTCGATGCACCAATGCAAGCGGAGATGG
>JBKCGW010000175.1:0-2113 GCA_046303175.1 Flavobacteriales bacterium | reverse complement strand
GAAAGTCGATTGCCGAGTATAACGGTATGTCCTGCCATTTGTGCAAGCTCCTCCCTTTTCCAGTAATGCGGTTTACCGCGATCGGAAAGGAAAATGGTAGTGGACGAATCGATTGCGGAATGGTTCAACAGCGTGCTATCGGCAAGCAACAAATTGCAATCATGGAGTTGCAATTGCGGTGAATTCAGCGTAAGTATTTCCGATTGAATCCTGTCTTCCCAGGATAGAGTATCGCAGGTGCGCGCATACCACGACATACGATAATTGCTGAATGCCTTTTTAGACGCGAGATCATCGTCGATGGTGAACATTTGTCCTTTCCTAATCACTGTTATCGCTTCGCCCCGATAATCGCTATGAATGCAGATTTCGTCCTGTTGGTTTTTCTCAAGCCGCGCAATGAATCCACCGCTCAACCAGCATACATGCATGCCCAATGCAATGAGCAACGCATATTTGTTTCTGCCCAACACACAAATACAACACGCCGCAATACACGCCACGCACAACCACGCCTCCCAAGGTTCCCAATAGACACCCTCAATCAACGCATAGGGCCAATGCGCCGACCACTCCATCAAGTCGTTCATGATGCGTGTGAGCAATCCCACCAACCCTGCAATGAAGGATGCAAGCGGTGCAAAAGCAAGGAGTGCGAAATAGGCCAGCGCCAAATACAACACGATGGTCGATAGCGGTATCACCATCACATTGGTAATCATAAACCACGTGGGGAACTGATGGAACAAATAGAGCGTGAGTGGCAACGTGGCCAACTGTGCCGAAACGGAAATACTCGTCAGCTCCCACAGCCATTTACTAATGCGCGACTCGAAATAGAAAAGCCGATGCAACGCGGGATGAATAGCGGCAATTCCAATCACAGCCAAATACGAGAGCATAAACCCCATGCTGAATGCAATCATCGGATCCATCATCAACAGCAACAAAGCAGAAGCCGCCATCGTGTTGTAGATGGTATTGCGCAATCCGAAATTATCGGCCACAATCACAAACGAGAACATCCATGCCGCACGCAATACAGATGGTGAAAAGCCGGTCATCGCCGCATACAACCAAAGCAGCACAACAGGAATTATCGTCTTGAGTTGCCTGGCCTTGCTTCTTCCCCACAAGCGCTCAAATAGCGGTTTGAGCAGCATGTAAATCAGCGCCACGTGCAAGCCCGAAACAGCCAACACATGCACAACCCCTGCGCGCGCATAGTTCTGCATCACCTCGCGATCGATAGCACTTGCCTTGCCCAATATCAATGCAGACAGCACTCCCATTTCGCGTTGCTCAATAGGCTCTTGCGCCAGCCGCTGCAACAAAGTCTCTCGCCAGCGGATGAACGTTCCACGCAGCGTTGCCGCATGCAACGAGTCACACAAACTCCAATCGGTTTGTCTCACATAGGCTTGCGCCCACACATCCTGCGTGCGCATGTATTCAGCGTAATTAAACTCGAGAGGATTTCGAGGCGCATCGAGAACGTTTGGTGTGCACTTCACAACCAACACATCATCGACATGCAACAACTCAGCAGAGGTCGTATCGCGTTCAATGGTCAGCGCTACTTTTCCGCGGCATGCGGTAAATGCAGAGTCGCAATGAGCGCCCATGATCTCACCTGTTACTTTCCATCTACCCTTGGCTTCTGTTGGTTCATCGAGCAATCGAATGGCATAAACGGCTTCAATTCCGGTTCGATGCGCAACATGCCATAGGTCGAGCTCGCGATTGGTTGAACGTACCATGCACATGCCCAAGAGCATCCACACGAACGAATAAAATATGCTTGTATGGAATGCATAACGCAGCGACATCCAGTGACGATTCACCCCTATTCCCATCAGAAAAAAACAGAGATAACAACCTACTGAAACTAAACACAGCACGAGCATCCAAGTGGTTTCTGCAGCGTAAATGCCCGTCAGTAGCGGCAAGACCAATCGCAGCAGAGGAGAACGCAACCAAACATCCGAAATAGACATATCAACTGTTCTTTAACGAACAAGTTGCAATGCGAAAATGAATGAATCAAGGAGTTGTTATGCCTTGCCAGCGGAATAAATCAGCGATTAAAATCCTCCGAGTTCAAATCGGTGAA
>JBKCGW010000174.1:0-2363 GCA_046303175.1 Flavobacteriales bacterium | reverse complement strand
ACAGCCGAGGAAGGAGAACGCATTCGTTTGCAAGGAGGAATTCATGGAGCGCATGTTTATGACACCACGGGAGCGTTTGATTTAACACGTCTGATTTCGTTCCTGGATCATTGTGATGCGGCAGTAGCAGCGAGCACCGGCCCTCTTCATATTGCCTCTGCACTTGGTAAAAGCAGCATTGGACTCTATTCACCCAAGCGGCCCATACATCCGGGCAGATGGCGCCCGGTGGGCAAGCGTGCGCAGGTTATCTGTGCTGAGAAACATCCGAAGAAAGGTGAGTCGCTTTCGATTTCGCCCGACGCAGTTCTTGAAGTACTACGGTCCTCTTTGAAGTAAACAGCGAATAGAAAAACGCGACGAACATCACTCCTGCCTGCGACTCGAGTGTATCCTCAGTGATAAATGATAGTGCTGCCAGAAGTACTGTTATGGCAACTACAGGGTCATTGGCAAATCCTGAAAGCAGAGGCCAGCAAACGATTACCAGGAAGACAAGCAATCCGACGATGCCATAGGTAATCCAAATGGTCAGGTATTGATTGTGCGCTCGCAATCGATACTTTTCATCGAGTGGCGAATTCGTTGCCACATATGCTTCGCGAAACGCATCCTTCACATCACCAGTTCCCACGCCTGTCCAAGCATTTCGCTGAATAATCCACGCCGCGGTCTTCCAAAATTCCCAGCGCTGAATAACACTGTGACCATCCGGATCACCACCGGCTCTGTAATTCGACCACTCAAAAAAGATACGGTTCAAGCGCTTGGCAAGTCCTCGTTGCTCAGATTCCGTGCAGGTAGGAACTCCTCTTTCGATTGCAGCTATATCCTCGGCAGACAGTGAAGCAACACCATCAGCATCCTTCCTCAAGTCTTTGGAAGCGAGGTACCGAATGAGTGTTCCCTTCAGCACATGGCCTCTACCATCCAGGCTATCCGGATGAACGAGGCTTCGTTCATACCAGGCATCATACAGCTCTCCCCAAGCCACGTAGGTCATTACGTAGTGTCCATTTTCAATAAAGGGAAATGAAGTATGGTGATCATACAACTCTCCACGCTTCGTCGTTTGATCCAGGCTATTCCAATCGATTGGCTCTACATCAAAATAATGTTGGTACGACACATACAAGTATCCAAATGAAAATACGAGAATCGTTGCAAGAACGATTGTAGAGGTCCAACGTATCGCTCTACTGCCTTGACGAAACGCGTAGCGAAGAGCCAAGTAAACAAGCATTGCACCCAAGACGATAGCACCGGTCATGCTACCAATGATGTAGATGAAAAACAAACAAGGAACGGCGCACAAAAAAATCAGTATACGTCCTTGCGTGGATCCGTGCGCGTATCGCACCAATAAGCCAAGAGCCAGCGCGATTAACAATGAAAAACGAACGTGAGAAATAAAGACGGAGATGTTGCGCACATCCTTTTCTATTTCGGGCGAGCCCATGCTATATACCTGCAAGCACCAAAGCACTGCGATAACCACCGCTAGAATAAACAATCCGATGAGCGCGCGAAACGTGCCCTGTGTAATTGGATTGGTTAGGGAAATTAGTAACGGTAATACCAACAGCGGCAGCTTCATGCGAAGGTCCCACATGGCATAATCGAAGTTTGACGTCCACAGCAAACCAACAACCGGCATTGCGAACAGACACACCAGTGCAATGGCCGAAGAGTTGGAGGTAAACTGCTTCCATCGTGGCAGCAGTGATTTCTTTCGCGTCTTATCGGTGATTACTTGCAACAGCAGCACACCCGCCAGCCAAAACATACCGAACGACATGAAGAAATTGCTGAACGGCAGAGCTACAGCAATTATGGCAAGGCCGATAAATTGCAGATACTGAAGCAGATTATTCCAATTCGTTGCGCTCATAACAACTGACCGCTGCCACTATGTATTGAGCGGCACGGCAGGTAAAGGGTCATTTCTTTGTTTCTACCGGTGCGAGCAGTTGATTGTAATTGGAAGCGAATACTTCCAATGATTTCCTAATACACGGATCTTCGCGCAAAGCGTTTTTCGAGCGGCCGGTTTGATAGTAATACCTGCCAACGATTTCGTTCTCCAAGAACTCTTTGATTTGAGGCTTGAACTTCAACAAATCACTATCACGCTTGGGATCGATTTTAGCAAACAACTCATCAAATTGTTTTTCTGATCCCTCAAAGTACTTCTCTTCCTTCGCTGTCTTCTTCAACTCTTCGTAGAGTTTCTTTGTGTGTGTGTCGTAATGAAACTCCTTTCCCTTTGCGAACTCCACAAACTGATTGTACTCGGCATCCGTTAAATGAAACGCATCGGCTGAATCGATACTCGTGTGGGTGCGGTGATACTCGGTTGCGTA
>JBKCGW010000173.1:0-1773 GCA_046303175.1 Flavobacteriales bacterium | reverse complement strand
TCCGCGCGGAATTGAAGCCCGCACGCAGAGTTATCAGGGTTCGCTATATGGAGCAGCCAGCAACAACCGATTTGCCGCATTTTTGCGCCACCCCAATTTCAGCAGTCGCATAAAAAACTTATACTTCTGCGGAGGCAGTGTGCACCCCGGAGGAGGCATTCCATTGTGCGTGATGTCGGGGAAAATTGCTTCGGAAATAATGATCAACGATTTGTGAAAACCATCCTTGAAACATATCGCTTACAAGCTTCCATCTTTTTGGTGTGGCTCTTTCATTTGTCGGCTGTTATAGGCAGTGTGCTAGGGCACAGCGAATGGTTCATTTCGCTCACGCCTTTGAACCTGGGGTTAAGCGCTGCGCTGGTGCTCTTCAATATACCGCGCAAGGCATGGCTTGCATTGCTCATTCCATTTGTGATAGGTTTTGTAGCGGAGTGGTTGGGTGTAAACAAAGGATACATTTTTGGCGATTACAGCTATGGTGAAAATCTTGGACTGAAGTGGCAAGGCGTGCCGTGGATGATTGGTGTGAATTGGATGTTGTTGGTGTTTGCCACGCATGCGATGATGACGCGGTTCGCACAATCGGAGTGGGGTATAGCCACCGGAGCTTCGTTGCTCATGGTAGGCCTCGATGTGCTGATGGAGCAATGCGCGCCAGCGATGGACTACTGGCAGTTTGCCGGTGAGGTGCCGTTGCAGAATTACTTAGGTTGGTTTAGCGTTTCGATGGCTGCGCAATTACTCTTTGCCCGTTTCATGTCGGAGAAAAAACACACATTGGGTGTACATATCTATTTCGCATTCGCCTTTTTCTTTTTCACTTATTGGCTGATGCTGGTATGAAGCGTTACGACTACATACTGGTAGGTGCAGGCGCCGCGGGCATGCAATTGCTGGCCGCTTTTTGCAGAGACCCTTTCTTTTCGAATCATAGCATACTGGTGATTGATGCCGATAGCAAAACGGCTAACGACCGCACGTGGTGTTGGTGGGAGCGAGGAGAGGGAATGTGGGGTGAATTGGTAGATAAGCAGTGGGATAAAGTCTCTGTATTCGGTGGTCGTGCTATGCAATTTGGAGTGGAGGATTACCCTTATAACATGCTGCACTCAGCGAAATTTTATGCGGCCGTGAAAGGCATGACACAGGCGCATGGCGGCATTGATTGGGCACTGGAGCGATATGTGAAGCACAGCGAAGAGCAAGGCTATGTTGAAGTAATTACGGAGAATAATCGCTATGAAGGGACGTATTTGTTTACGAGCATTGCAGACTTAAAGTCAGCGATGCAATCTCCCCGGCACCCGTATTTACATCAGCATTTTATTGGGTGGTTTGTGAAGACCGAGCATCCGGTGTTTGAGGCGGATAGTGCCTGGATGATGGATTTTTCGGTTGAGCAACGCGGCAATACGCGTTTCATGTATGTGTTGCCCACCTCACCGCACGAGGCTTTGGTGGAGTACACCTTGTTTTCGGATACGTTGCTCGGCGAAGAAGAATACGAGCAGGCGATAAGCGAATACTTGGAAGCATTGCAGGCCGGGGCCATCACCATTCAACGGAAGGAACACGGCGCCATTCCTATGACCACCTATCCTTTTTGGAAGCACAATACCACCCGGGTTTTGCACATTGGTATTGCAGGCGGCTGGACCCGCGCCAGCACGGGCTATACGTTCTACAATTCCACCAAAGAGTCTATGCGATTGGTCGGAGCACTGAAGTCCGGATTGAGCGACATGCGCACCTTCCATGCGTCGAGTCGTG
>JBKCGW010000172.1:0-2345 GCA_046303175.1 Flavobacteriales bacterium | reverse complement strand
TTACACGAATGATCCTGCGCTGGCGCTCTATGCCGTGCCTGTGAGAGATGAAGTCTTTTCATTCACCCGAACCATCCTCAACACACCCGATCTCTTCACCAACCTCACCAGCCTCAATTTCGACAATGTTCAGGAGAAGCTGTTCGCTGCAAAAGACACCTATGACCAAGACGGAATTCCAAGCGGAAGAAGCATTGTAGAAATCGACCTTACCTCAGGCGATGTAATTACACTGGGGCAGTTGGTAGATTTCCCCTACTTCGTGGGCGGTTCTTCCCTCTTCGATCAAAACTCAGGCACCTTTATGCTGGTAGGCATCACAACCGACGGTATGCTGGAAATGATCGCTTTCGATACCTACACGAACACCTACACAACCGGTTTTGTGCCCGATAACGTTTCGGAAATCGCTTGCGACAACAAACAGTTCGCTCAAAATCGTTACGCTGCCATATCCGGAGTCGAGCAGCAACCAACAGTGTCGTTCAATGTATACCCCAATCCTGCATCGGATGTATTGAATCTCGAATGCACCACTGCAGAGCCGGTTCAGGTGCAAATCTTCTCTTCAATGGGTGAGCTGGTTTATGAGAAACAGAACGTTTCCTTCAACCGATTGAACATAGACATCTCCACCTTATCTGCGGGACTTTACACCGTAAATCTAACCAGTGCGAAGCAAACAGTATCGAAGAAGGTATTGGTGAAATAGATTAGGTATCTTGCTAGACGATCCAGCCCCAGCGGGGCGTAACCTCCGGATTGCCAAGTTTCAGTTTGCAAAGAAATACTCGTTCTAACCTAGATGATGATCTTCAAAATCCATCATCCAGTAAGCGACACTAATAACTGTGTATTGGCATATCAATTTGAAACATACAATTTTCGATTCTTGATGTACATGGTACCCAATGGGACTTCCACTAGCTCTCTGCCCATTAAATCGAATATTCTATCATCACCGGACTCTTTGCTTGAAAGCTCTGTTATTCCCGCAGCAATGCAATCATCCAGATTCGTGTTGAGTCTAATCCATCTGTTCGAAGATTGGCTTTCAACAAAGTTCAGGATATTGCCATCACATTCAAATTCTACGTATTGCACGCCGATGTTTCCAAAGTTGTAATCAATTGTCAGGGTATCGTTGGCAAACCAATAAGGATTTGTCCCGGGAAGTGCGTTCTCGTCGCCTGCTTCGAACGTATTGTAGAGAGAATCACAGTTACTGCCTATGCAGTAATATGTATACTTAACACCATCTTCTAAGATGTATAGGGTGTTTGAAAAACCTTCCGGTATCCATTTACCTTCAACAGAGTATGTGGTTTGCGCTTGTACCTGTAATCCAACACACACAAGTAGTACCAATAGTAATTGTTTCATCATATTTTGATTTTATGGAATTTGCAGCAAAAATAAGCTATGTCTGATAGCTATCTTCACAGGAAACAACCCCATTATCTTTCTTTTTCCACTTCTTAACTAACCGATCATCAAACGATACTATTACTCGAGCGCACTAAATACTCCCATAGCTTGGTGCCGGGAAATAAAACCAACTCTCTCGAGTTTAATCCTAGTCATTTGAAATCATTACCATACATAGTTTTCATAGCCCTGTACTTGTCTGTGTTGCTCCAAGGTCACGCCTGCAGTGGCTATAAGATTACCATGGGCGATAAGACCTTTCTTGGTAGCAACGAAGACGCCTGGAGAACGACGCCTCACATATGGTTTGAAGAAGCGAAATTGGTTGGCACGTATGGTGCGGCATTCACGGGCTCACGCTATGACGGTGAAAACGGTTATGCACCACAATCGGGGATGAACGAAATGGGACTTGCCTTTGAAAGGCTCGCATCCTATCATCCCAAACAAGATGCGTTTGAGAACCGTGAAAAAATTACCAATCCGACAAATTACTTAAAGGACATTCTGCACTCGTGTGCTTCGGTTGAGGAAGTGCAGGCGTATATCAGTCGCTTCGACCACAGTTATTTTCTCGAGGACGTTTTTATCTACGTTGAAAAATCCGGTAAGTACCTCATTGTGGAGCCTTACACACTTACAATTGGAAACGAGCCTTCGTATGTCGTCTCCAACTTTTGTCCGTCGATCACTTCATCTGAAAAGGCAACTCAACTGGACAGATATAGAAACGGAATAGAATTTCTGAATAATGGAATCGACACAACGCTTGCTTTTTGCACAGACTTATCCGACGCCATGCACGTTTGCCGCAAGAAAATTGGCGATGGCACATTGCTATCCTCCGTTTGGGACTTACGGGACGGAAAAGTGAATTTGTTTTTTTACCACAACTACGATACAACCTTACAATTCAA
>JBKCGW010000171.1:0-7447 GCA_046303175.1 Flavobacteriales bacterium | reverse complement strand
ACACCAAAAACAACACACTAAGATGTGCTTTGTGTTGATTTACAACAAATAATGCATCACCACCCCCGCACAAACCGCCACATTCAACGAGTGCTTCGTTCCGTGCTGCTGAATCTCCAAAGCGCCGTGGCAACTATCGATAACAGCCTGATCGACGCCATTCACCTCATTGCCGAATACAAAAGCGTATGTAACTCCGGGTTCGCGCTGAAAATCCTGCAGAAAAACACTGTTCTCCGTTTGCTCGATTGCATAGACCTGAACTCCTTCACTCTTTTGCTTTTCAACATAAGCCAAGGTGCTCTCCGCATGCTCCCACTCCACTGTTTCTGTCGACCCCAAGGCACTCTTGAGTACCTCTCTATTGGGCGGCGAAGGGGTAATGCCGCAGCATACAACCTTGGCCACGTTAAATGCATCCGCACTACGGAAAATGCTACCCACATTGAGTCCACTGCGAATGTTGTCGAGCACAACGATGATGGGAAACTTCTCGCGCGCTCGAAACTCCTCGGCGCTGAGGCGATTGAGCTCGGTGGTTGATAGTTTGCGATGGTTCATGGAGGGGTAAGGGGTAAGGGGATAATGGAGAATGGAGAACAAGCAGTTCTTCATTCTCCATTCTCCAATTCAATCTCAAAATTAATTAAGCTGTAACACAAACGGCAACCTCGCCTGCACACCTTGCCATTGCGCTGCGGCCTTCACCTCGCGGTACACATGGTAATGCTCGCCTAAGAGTTCCTTTGCTACACCGGCTTCCTTGGTGCCTGAGAGCTGCTCCATCAACTTTTGGAAAGGATCAATCATAGTAGGAAGATTCTTAATGGAGTAATCACCGATTCCCGCTGCCTGTGCCGCTGCTTTCACGCAATCGTCCAAGTCGCCCAATTCATCCACCAACCCGATTTGCTTTGCGTCTTCCCCACTCCACACGCGGCCCTGACCAATGCTGTCTACTTGCGCCTGGGTCATCCTTCGACCCTTGGCTACCTTGCCGGTAAAGTCATTGTAGATCTCGCCTATCATGGTTTGCATGGCCTTCATTTCCTCCGCATCAAGTGGTTTTACTAATGACACCAAATCAGCGTGCGGATTGGTTTCATATCGATCGAACGTGATACCTAACTTTTCATCGAGGAACTTTTGCATGTTGGGAATCACGCCAAACACACCAATAGATCCTGTAATCGTGTTAGGATTTGCGTAAATCTTATCGGCACTGCAGGCTATGTAATAGCCTCCCGATGCAGCGTAATCCCCCATTGAAACATAAAACGGTTTACCGCTTTGCTTGATAAGCTCGGTTTCCCGCCATATCACATCCGATGCAAGTGCGCTGCCACCCGGCGAATTCACACGCAACACAATAGCCTTCACCTTCTCATCTTCACGTGCCTTTTTAAGCGCTTTTGCGATACGGTCACTACCAATGGTTTCGTCGTCGCCCTCACCGCTTTCTATGGCACCTACGGCATATACCACCGCTACCTTTTCCTTACCAACTCCTGAGTCATCGTCACCGGCCTTCGAATCATAATCAGCAAACTTTACCATGTGCAAATCATCATCGTCGGCGGTTGCTTCCAATCCCACCTTTGTTTTGAGTGAAGCCAACACCTCATCGCGATAGCGCAAACCATCCACCAAACCCGAAACAGCCACCGCATCGTTGCTTGCGAACGTAAGTGAATCTGCAAACATGTTCAACTTGGCCACCTCAACCTTGCGCGATTCGGAGATATCGTTCAACATCGTATTCCAGATATCATCAATAAAGAGTTTCATCTGAGCGCGGTTCTCATCGGACATGTGATCATACATATACGGCTCTACTGCACTCTTATATTTATTATTCGGCCCGCGAATTACCTGTGCTTCAACGCCTAGCTTGTCGAACAGCTTCTTGTAATACATGATTTCAGCGTTCATACCTCGCCAATCGAACGTGCCCTCGGGATACATGTATACTTCATTGGCTGCACTGGCAATATAATATTCTGCTTGTCCGAAATTTTCGGCATAAGCCACCACAAACTTGCCGCTACTCTTGAAGTCTTCGATGGCATTGTGCACATCGAGCAACGTGCTTGGGGCTCCCATCACGTTCTTCGGCTCCAGAAAAATACCCTTGATTTTTTCATCCGACTTCGCCTGTTCGAGAACTTCAATAAATTGGTTCAACCCCACTTTTTTGCCCGCATCCAACGAAAGTGGATCAAAGTTCACATCATCGTCAGAAGCGCGCTCCGAAATGGGCTGATCGAGCACGATATGCAATATGGAATTTTCATGCACATGGGTTTCATCGTCTTCGCCGGAGGCACTTACAGCAACAACGATCAGCACAATACAAGCGAGAAATAATAGACCAATAGCCAGGAAAGTACCCAGCATAGAGGCCAACATTGACTTTAAAAAGTTCATGGGTTTGATTTTGAAGCAAACCTAAGACGGAAAAGAAACGAGGCTGTTACAAAAAGTTAGAAAACTACTAGATCCTGAATTATGTCATGTGAAAAGGACTCAGCAAGCCTACTCCCTACAATCCTATATTCCTACAATCCTATAATCCTTTTACTACCCCAACACTTCCTTCATTTTCTCTCCGATGTGTGCAGGGCTGTCCACCACGTGGATACCGCACTCGCGCATGATACGTTTCTTGGCTGCAGCACTTTCGTTCTCACCGCTTACGATAGCACCGGCGTGTCCCATGGTGCGACCCTTAGGAGCTGTTTCACCTGCGATGAAACCAACAACAGGCTTTTTGTTACCATTCTCTTTGATCCACATAGCGGCCTTTGGCTCAAGTTCACCACCAATCTCGCCAATCATCACGATGCCTTCGGTTGCAGGGTCGTTCATCAACAACTGCACTGCTTCTAGGGTCGTTGTTCCAATGATTGGATCGCCACCGATACCGATTGCCGTAGTAACGCCCAATCCTGCCTTAGCCAACTGATCGGCTGCTTCGTAGGTAAGTGTTCCAGACTTAGAAACGATACCCACTTTACCTGCTTTGAATACAAAGCCCGGCATGATGCCCACCTTCGCTTCACCTGCGGTGATAACTCCCGGACAGTTAGGTCCAACGAGCGTGCAACCGCGGCTCTTGCTGTATTCTTTTGCCTTCACCATATCCGCCACCGGAATACCTTCCGTGATGGTGACGATGACCTTAATACCAGCATCGGCTGCTTCCATGATAGCGTCGGCTGCGAAAGCCGGCGGAACGAAAATGATCGATACATCAGCACCTGCTGTCTTCACAGCCTCAGCAACTGTATTGAATACAGGACGTTCGAGGTGCGTAGTGCCACCCTTTCCGGGAGTTACTCCGCCAACGACATTGGTTCCGAATTCAATCATTTGTGATGCGTGAAACGTGCCTTCACTACCTGTGAAACCTTGCACAATCACTTTCGAGTTTTTACCGACTAAAACGCCCATGGTTTTTGATTTTGGGTGCGAAAATAACTGAAAATGGAGAAGGGAGAATGGAGAAATGAGAAATTCGCTCTTCTCAAAAGGATAACGTTCGAAGCCCTTGGCATTCTATTTTCGCGGGATGCAACGAACTATCTACCTGTGTATAGGTGGCAATTTGGGAGAGCGCGAAGCGAACCTTGAAGAGGCCCGAGATTTCATCGACTTTAACCTGGGCGATGTTATTGCTGCATCGGCCATTTACGAGAGCGAGCCCTGGGGGATGACCGGTGTGCCGAATTTCCTCAACCAAGTCGTTCAAATCCAAAGCGAACTAACCGATAAAGAGCTACTGGAAGAAATAGCAGAACTCGAGGAGTTTTTCGGCCGTGAGCGCAGCTCAGAAGGATACGTCTCGCGCGAAATGGACATCGATGTGCTGTTTATAGATCAAGAGATTATCGAAACAGAGGAACTGCGCGTGCCTCATCCAAAAATGCAGGAACGAAGATTCGTTTTGGAGCCACTGGCGGAGATCGCCTCCGATTTCATTCATCCCGAATTGAAGAAGTCGATACAAGAAATCTTAGCTTCGTGCACAGACAAAGGACAGGTTACACGTCTGTGAATCCATACAAATACATATCGATAGAAGGCAACATAGGAGCAGGCAAGACAAGCCTTTCAAAGCTCCTTGCAGAGGAGTTGGGAACAAAATTGATTCTGGAAGAATTTGCCGAGAACACTTTTCTACCCAAGTTTTACGAAAACCCGGAGCGATATGCATTCCCGGTGGAACTGAGTTTTCTTTCCGAACGCTTTTCGCAATTGAAACGTGAGCTCAACACGACCGATTTATTTGCCCCGAATATTATATCCGACTACTTCATCAGCAAGTGTCAGATTTTCGCAAAGAACAACCTCAACAAAGACGAATACGATTTGTTTTTGAAGATGTACGAAATCGTTGAAGCCTCCTGTCCAAAGCCCGATTTGATGGTATACTTATACCTCGAGGTCGACGATTTACAATATAATATTCGCAAGCGCGGCAGGGCGTATGAGCAGAGCATCAGCAATGAATACCTGCAGAACATCCAGCATCAATACATCGAATACATGCGTCAGCATGAGGACATGCGTGTACTCATGATTCACACCAAAGGACTCGACTTCGTGGCGAACCCGGAGGATTATGAAACACTGCGCGATGTAATACTGCAGCCTCGTCCTACAGGCATTCATCGCGTTCATGTGCTGCCTTCGACAGAGGTTGGCAGCGTATAGACATTCGATCCTTCAACCTCTCCAATGTCTGTGCAAGCGCAACTGTTATCTCGACAGGGGCACATTGCTTTTCGGAGGGGACGCACTGCAGTGCGTCACTACACGGATTTTATAATAATGTGCCACTCGTCATTCGACACTCGCCATTCGCCACTCGCCACTCCTCATTATCTTCGTCCCATGCATTCCACCGAAACCATCTGCGCCCTCTCCTCCCCTCCCGGCATCGGGGCTATTGCATTGGTTCGCATGACCGGGCCGGATGCTGTGCGCATTGCGCAATCAGTATTCAGTAAAGATTTGAGCAAGGCCCTATCGCATAAGGCTGTTCATGGATGGATCATGGATGGAGCTGAGCGTGTGGATGATGTGCTTTTAACCCTATTTCTTGCACCGCATTCTTTTACAGGTGAAGACACCATAGAAATAGCCTGCCATGGATCCATCTTTATTCAGCGACGGATCCTGGAACTTCTTGCTCGCGAGGGCGCTCAACCGGCGCGTGGAGGTGAGTTTACCATGCGTGCATTCATGAATGGCAAGATGGACCTTTCGCAGGCTGAAGCCATTGGCGACCTCATTGCTTCCGAAAGCGCGGCTGCCCATCGACAGGCAGTGCACCAAATGCGCGGAGGATTTTCGAAAGAGATCAATGCGCTGCGCGAAAAGCTAATCCATTTTGCATCGCTGGTAGAACTTGAGCTCGACTTTGCTGAAGAAGATGTTGAGTTTGCCAATAGAGAGCAGTTCCGTGTGTTACTCAATGAAATAGTGAATGTTGTAGAGCATCTGCGTCAATCGTTTAAGCTAGGCAATGCCTTGAAAAACGGCGTTCCTGTGGCCATTTTGGGTGCACCCAATGCAGGCAAAAGCACCTTGCTCAACGCTTTGCTAAATGAAGAGCGCGCCATCGTATCGGACATTGCGGGCACTACTCGCGACACCATTGAAGAGCACATCACCATCGATGGTGTACGTTTCAACTTCATTGATACCGCAGGAATACGCGACACGCGAGACACAATAGAAAACATTGGTATCGGCAGAGCGATTGAAAAGGCCCGGAGTGCGTCTATTATATTACTCATCTTCGACGCCACGACCACGCATCACGAAGCTTTCCTGAACTTCAAAGACTACATTTTACGTGAAGCCGGGCACGACAAGCATGTAATTGTGTTGGCCAATAAGGTTGATGATTCACATTTCGATTCAGGAGTATTCGAACGTCACTTCGGCAAAGAAGAAAACCTGATTTTGATTTCAGCCAAGCAAGGCACTCACATCGCCGAATTGCAGCAAGCCCTTCGTAATACCATCGACTTAGGACAGGTGCACAGCGGCGAAACCATCGTCACCAATGCACGTCATCACGCGGCCTTGGAACGCGCAGCCGCATCCCTTCAGGAGATTTTACTCGGTCTCGACAGCGGCCTCACAGGCGACTTGCTCTCTATCGACATCCGCAAAACCATTTATCATCTTTCTGAGATTACCGGTCAAGTGAATGCCGACGATTTACTGCATAATATATTCTCGAAGTTTTGCATCGGAAAGTAACCTGTGAATCGGAAAATAGTTTCCGTTATTTCAATGCTATAGATACTTCATTCCAACACAAGATGACATCTTTAAAATAAAACAGCGGGTTTTTGACCCGCTGTATACAATTCATAAATTGACAATTAGTCCTAGTCTTTTTTGCGCCAAACAAAATTAAGTAACCACATGTTTTTGATGAATTTACCAATATTCACAAATACATCCAAAATCCAGGTTACCAGATTATTCAGGATAAAAAAGAGGGTTTCTTTAGTAATCTTGATGGAGATTACCGACACATACGTCCCAAATAATGGCATCAGAAAAAACCACACGAAATCAGCCTTAAACTCCATTTCTACAGCATATAAATAACCGAGGTATAGAAATCCTACAGGCCAAACTAAAAAAATTGCTGCATCGAGAAGGAAATTCACAATGTAGAAGAGATAAAAGGTCCACACCGGATACACTTTTTCATTTTCACTGTATACGATAGACTTATTCTCCCAAATAAGACTCAGTCGAGTCGCTGCCTTTCCCCAAACTAGAAAAGGCAATACAAACGGGATGTACAGAAGTAAGTAATACAAAGCACCACCCACCGCATTTACGAAGTGTTTACCAAAGTCAAAATCTTCAGTGATTGGATCACTGACCATGTTCTTTTTTTCCATTGTAGTTGTTTTAGTTACCTACTCGTAAGGCTTTTCGGAATCGCCCTGAAATTATTGGGGTTTCCAGCAACCCATGCAATTGATGAATAAAAATAAATTAGTTAACTACCAAATCACATTACAGCCTTTTCAATTTTCAACAACCCCTGATTGAAACATTTGATGTATCGTCCTCCTCACAAAAGAAATTAGACATCAATGCTAATGGCCGGATTCATCCTGCAATTTCACATGTACGATTTACGAAGGTTGTTAATCAAAGAAATGCTCTATCTTCGAATTACTCGAATGATCACGAAGCTCACTACCCCAACTGCCGATATCTTGAACTCTCTGTATCCTATGCACTTCATCATTGATGATGCGGGGGCGTTAGAGTCTTTAAGCGCAACAATGGCATTACAGTTCCCGGAAGCGCAGAGCATGACCGATTTCCTTGCGCCCAACAGTGCAGAAGAATTAATACTTTTAATCGGCAAACTGAGAGACGAGAAAAATACTTCCTCTAAAAT
>JBKCGW010000170.1:0-6757 GCA_046303175.1 Flavobacteriales bacterium | reverse complement strand
GGTCAATCTTGCATCGTTCGAGCATTTCCTCGAAGGATAAACCTAGAAAATCCCCCAATTGTTCCGTTGCTGCCTGATTGTGGTAGCTGATGCGCTTATTCTGAATGTCGAACTCGAGAAAAGGATTTGGGTTTTGTTGCGGGAAGAGTGCCAGATTCTTGATTGTTCTTGTACGTTCGTCTACCTTCTGCTCAAGCTCTGCATTGATTTTGGTAATTTCATTTCTGGATTCCTCCAGCAGTTGTATTGTTTTTTCACGCTGTAACTCCAATGCTTTGCGTTCGGTGGTGTCTGTCTCTACGGCCATGAATCCGGTATGCTCGCCATCGTCGTTGAAAAGCGGAACGATGTTAATCGAAATCCAATATTCTGAACCTGTCTTGGATACGTTGAGCAACTCTTCCCATACCGGTTTCTTTTCGTCAAGTGCACGGTTTATTCTATCCAATGCCGCTCTGTCTGTGCGTTCGCTTTGGAACATTTTCGGTGTCTTTCCGATAATTTCTTCGAGCGTATATCCGGTAATAGCCATAACACTTTCATTCGCCCATTGAATTCTACGCTTTTCATCGGTAAGAATTACAAGGTTGGATGTTCGCTTGGCTACGTTTGATAGGATGAATAATTCCTGCTGCTGTTCTTTTTTATTGGTTATGTCCTGAACAACTCCTCGAATGACAGCTTTCCGGTTTGCACCCATGTATACATAGGCAACACAGTCAAGCCAGATGGTTTTATGGTCATTCGGACGCGTCCATTGCAATTGGATTTCGAATCGCTGTGTCTCCTTGATTGCCGTTCTTACTTTTTGATCGAGTTTCGGCAAGTCTATGTTACGAATGCATTGGAGGAGTGGCGCAAACTTGTTCTCGTTGGGGTGTGATAGGCCTAGCAAGGGTATCAAGTTGTTGCTGCCCTTCCAGGTATCATCTGCGGTATCATAAGAGAAATTGGCAAATTGTGCCATTTCCTGAGCTGTGTTCAAATCGTTGAACGCTAACTGAAGACTTTCCGTTTTTTGCTTGACTTGTTCCTCAAGATTTGATGTGAGCTCATTGTTGGTTTTTCTCTGCAGATCCAACGTTTTACCCAATGAGGAAAGTGAATTTTGCAAGGAACGTAACTCAACGGCGTGCGCATTTCTTGAACCCAGTAGCGCCTTGTAATTGCCGCTATTGAGTTGATTTGCGAAATCTGTAACCAAGCTAATTGGCTTGCTGATTCTCTTGGCTATAAAGTAGGTGACAAACAAAAACACAGCTGCAATGATGATCAGGGTAATTAAGATGGGGCTGTTTAACTTTTGAATCTCACTTTGGAAAACTTCTTTGTGAAGCCCGAGCATAACATACCCGCTTGAAAGGTTACTTTTAAATGGTGCCTTTACAACGACGTGTTCTGATTGGTCATTTAAGGTTTGGCTTAAATTCAATCCTTCCGGTCTTACTAGAATAGTATCTTCGGTTGCAGATATGCTGTCGGTAAATATGACGGCAGAAAAGTCGGAAGTTCTACCCACTTGAAGAATGGTTATAGACTTTTCAAGGCCGGTAAAGTCATCGCGATCCAGCGAAATTTCTACACCAATGGCCAGCGTTTTTGCTAAGTGCGATAACTCATCGTATTTATACCGTGAAATGAGCTGCTCTTGTTTTTCGGGGTAATAAAACCAAAGCAGTGATACAAAGGAGAGCGTGATGATGATAAAGGGAATCCAAATCTGGGTGAAGATGCTACTGCGCATGGTCACGGATTGATTTGAATGAGCAACTCAGTCGGAATACTTATGTTTCCTTCATTCACAAAAGCACCTATTGCCCCCGGTGTTTTAGAAACGTAGTTAATCATATCTGCGTCTGAGTCAAAAAAGTGCGGTGCCCTGCTTCGCCCCTGAAATACTTGAGACAACCAAAACTTCTGAACCTCGGAAACGGATTTACCATAAATACCTTTACAGACAGTAGGCGCATCTTTCGATTGTGTTTCGGGAAGACAAACTGAAAGGGTTTTACCGTTGGGCCAAAAATTATTCTTTGCTTTGAAGGCCTCAATCACTTGTTGTTCGCTGAGGCTTTTACTTCCGATATCATTGCCAATAACAACAATTCCGGTAAGGCGCTGTCCAAGCGCGCTCACATTTGCCGCCACGAGCAAACAAACGAGGAATAGTGTTATTTGATATTTAAAACCCATATGCTAGCTGGCAGCGAAAGTCGTATCGAATGCTGTTGTGGTTGTGGAAAAGATGGTCATCGCCTGATTCCAAGCGTTCCAATTGTATCTTCAATACACAATTGTATAAAATGTCCCATTTATAGCCCAATCCCAACTTAACCACATTAATTGGAACCGTGTGCAACTCTTTTTCTGACATATCCATGAAATCGAATAAGCCATAGGCTACGTGCTTTTCTTTGAATCGCAAACCCGCATAAACGAATTGAGAGTAATTTTCAGCAACGCCCAAGCTGTCGGTGCGGTTTCGGTTGTATGCGGATTCACTCAATACTTCCAAATGCTCACCAAAATAAGCGAATGAGAAGCAAGCTATCTCAAAATTCACGGCGCCTTTATATGCAGGGTTTCCCGATCCGTGACCTGTATGGGCGCCGGGAGTATTGGATGACATGTAGTCGTTGTAATATGAACCACCGATACGCATGCCTTCTACTGGCTTAATATGCAAAGCAGCGGTTATAGACTTATTAAGCGAACTATCGAATACATCGGTCGAAGCAATGCTATTGGTTGCGCTTACATCATAACCAAAATTCAATTTTCCTAAATTTTGTCCTTGAGCACGCGCACCAAGTGAGTGTAACGGTATCATATAACTGAATGAAGTTGGACGATCGATGGTTGGATAAAAAAGTCGTCCATGGTGATACACGTCGTTCCAATAATTCACAGGCGTATGCATCTTTCCAACAATGAGGCTGTGATTCTTGTAGTAGTCATATTTAAATTGAGCACGCTCGATACTCGGAGCAAATTTGCTTGCGGTTGCGTTTTCATATCGGACAACCGTTTCACCCAAAAAACTAATTTGGTCGCTGAGGTTGGATGTTACAAAGAAATCTTGCTCTCCAAGAGAGAAGTAACTATCAGCTCCCGCATCGGTTAGATCATCATAGCTATATTGCAGGTGTCCGTATACTTTGAGTTGGGTGTTTCTTTGTTGAGCGTCAAGGTCAAACGCATGTACCGAAAAAAACAAACACATGAATACCACAGCAATGTTGTGGGTATTCATCCGGTTATGCCAAAATTTAAAGTAGATCATGGAAGTGGGCAATCTAGCAATAGTAATGACTTCAGATACTTGATATAAATCACTTCTTGATCATCGCCCCGGCGTTGGCACACCAAGACTCAGGTCCACCGGCTGCATACCCGGTTTGTCCAAGCGGATTGAAATTAACCGAACCATCCTGCTGTACTTGCGGTGTTACCAAGTGCACGGTTGGGTAACCCTGCACCTGAAATACCTGCTGCATGGTTTGATTCTGCTGACGCAATTCATCCGGCAATTGCTTCTTACGTGGATAATCGAGTTCAACTAATACCACATTTTCTTTTGCCCATTTCGTGAAATAGTCGGTTTGAAAAACTTCTTTCTGCAATCGAATGCACCAACCGCACCAGTCACTGCCCGTGAAGAATAGAAACATCGGTTTGCCGGTTTCCATTGATTTCTGGATGGCTTTGTTGATGTCACTATGCCACTCCTGCGACTCGGTTTGCGCTTGAATAGAAAGAGAACAAAGGGTGATTGAAAGAAGGAACAAGATCTTTTTCATAGCTCAAAGATAGGTTTTTAATACTTACGCAAAATCGCGGGAGTTATTTCACTTCCTGCATGAGTTTGCGAATCATGGGTGAAATAAGAATGAGCACAACGCCAGCAATGAGCGCGTACCAAGCAAAATCGTAGTAACCCTGCGTGTAAATGTTCAGCTTTTCAACCGGTGTGGCGCTCTCATCGGGTGATATGCTGGCTCCGAAAAGTCCTGCTACATACTGTCCATAAGCGCTGGCCAAAAACCACATACCCATCATGAAACCTTGCAGACGATCGGGCGCTAGCTTGGTCATGATAGAAAGTCCGATAGGGGATAGGCACAACTCGCCAAGTGTTACCGCGAAATAGGCAAAGGTGAACATGTCGAGGGAAGAGATTCCATTGGCATCAGCAAAAAAGCGCCCCGAGAAGAACAGCATATAACCGGCTCCCAAAAACAAGAACCCAATACCGAACTTCACCACCGTGTTGGGCTCTTTGCCACGCTTGGCAAGCCACACCCAAATGGTTCCAGCCACTGCTGCAAAGGCGATTACAAAGGCAGAATTGGCCGAGTTGTTTATGCCGTTCGGATCCAGGTGAATGAAACCGAGTAACTCATCGCTCAGGTGATTGGCTGCATACAAACTCAGTGAGCCGCCTGCTTGTTCGAAGATGGCCCAGAAGACGATCGAGAAGAAGATAAAGAACAACGCTGCTACTAGTTTTTTTGCCTCTGCTGCGCTGCCTTTAGTCATTTCATAGCCCAAATACAACAGACTGAATGGTCCAATGAGATACATAAAATAGTCGGTGTAAACAGTGTTGGCAACCATAATCATAATGGCCGGAATAGCGAGCAGTCCGCCGGCATACACCGCCGCATCCTGCCAAATCCATGTTTTACCGATAGCGCTTTTTAAAGGTGAAAGTCCAATGGGACCTAATTGATGACGGGTGCGTGTAAAGGTGATTAAGCTGATGGTCATAACCAATGCAGCTAAACCGAACGCCACGTTCCAGGTTAAGTCAGCAGGAATAACGCTCGATAAAAAATCTCCCTTACCAATGGCAATACAGAAGTAACCCCCAAGCAATGCACCTACGTTGATACCGGCATAGAACAGCGAGAACCCGTCATCGCGGCGGCTATCGCCCTGCTTGTAGAGTTGTCCTACCATGCTGGAAATATTCGGCTTGAAAAAACCGGTTCCTACTACGTTGAACGCAATCCCGAGAAAGAAAAAATTCTTGGGATCGATGGCCAAAATGATACTTCCCGTAATCATCAGTAAGCCACCCCAAAAGAGTGACTTGCGGAAGCCGAGAATCTTGTCGGCAAACATTCCCCCGATGAAGGTGAAGGCGTAGACCCAGGCCTGCGTTGCGCCGTATTGCAAGTTGGCCGACTTATCGTCCATCAGCAATTGGGTAACCATGAAGAATGTGAGCATACCTCGCATACCGTAGAAGCAAAAACGCTCCCACATTTCCGAGAAGAATAGATACCACAGTTGCTTGGGGTACTTGCCCTCAAAGGTTTGAATTTGTTCGATGGTTTGCATAGTGTCTAGTGTATTCCTTTTTCGTTCATGGTTTTATTAAGGCGACCGAGCAGCAAGAACATCAGGGCCGTTGCGCTCAGGAGCAGGATGAAATTCACCCAAAAGAAATTCGTCTTGTCGTCGTAGCTGTCCCACATACTGGCCAACACGCCGCTCAGCTTGTTGCCGATGGAGGTAGCCAAAAACCAACCGCCCATCATGAGCGATGTGATGCTGGCAGGACTGAGTTTCGATACGAGCGACAATCCCATAGGACTCAAAAATAATTCGCCAATAGTGATTACACCATAGTTCGCTACGAGCCACCATGGGCTCACTTTTTCAGTGCCGTTGTTACCGGCTTTCACGGCAGCTACCATCACCAATACAGAAAGTCCGCTGATGAGCAATCCAAACGCTACCTTGGCAGGAGTAGAGGGCTCGGCATTCCGAAGTCGCAGGAAGGAGAAGAAGGCAACGACCACGGGCGTTAGCAAAATCACCCAAAATGGGTTGATTGACTGGCTAAGATTGGTCGCCCACAAACTTACCTGCGTGCCTTCCGCCGGGCGTTGTTCGGCGGTTGCGTTTTTGAAATAAACGGGGTAGTCGTAAGTCGTTTGAACCTTTCCGTCTTCTTTGATGAGTCGGAATTGATCATCGTATGCATCGATACTGTCTTTAGCGTAGGTGAGTTTCTTAGAAAAACTAAGATTATCCGTCACTGTAGCCATTGTACCGGTCACTTCGCGGTCGGTATAGCGGTCGGCCCAGGTGTTGAGTGCCGATCCATTGAGCTTGAATACAGCCCAAAAGAGAATAACCACAGCGAAGATGGTGAGCAGTGCTCCTATCTGCTTACGCTCATCAGGACGAGCGCGGAAGAAGAGCGATGCGTAAAACAAAATCACCGGAATGCAGGCGAAAATGAATGCGTCAGTGCTATCGCTTCCGAAGATGGCCGCGTTGGGATTGGCAGCAGATTCAACGCCTTTTATGAGCCAGCCAATCACGCCGAAGATGACCGAAGGTACCAGAATGAGCAACACAATTTTGCTCAATGGCATATCGCCGGGCTGCGTGCCTTTCGCCTCGGTATGACCTTCGTAATGGCGCGTGCCCGTCATGAATACGATAACCCCTATGACCATTCCTATACCTGCTGCAAAAAACGCCCACTGCCATCCGAGCAGAATCATGAGCGCTGCACCAAAGAAGTTGCAGATAAACGCCCCGATGTTGATGCCCATGTAGAAGATGTTGTAGCCCTCATCTTTCTTGGCTTTGTATTGCTCGTTGGAGTAAAAGCTACCCAGTAGGGTGGAGATGTTCGGTTTGAAAAAACCGTTGCCTAGAATCACGAGCGTCATGGCCACATACAACATGGGCAGCGAGTGAATCCCCATCATCATGTAACCGGCTGCCATGAGCA
>JBKCGW010000169.1:0-1918 GCA_046303175.1 Flavobacteriales bacterium | reverse complement strand
GATACCGACCGCAAGAGAATCAGTCTTTCGATGAAAGGTCTGTAGAAGTTGATTATCTGATTTGTATTGGCCGATAAAAGCCCGTGGCAAATGCCAAAAGCCGTTTCGGCACTGGTTACGCTTCGCTAAACCCGCGCCTTTGGGGATAGCCGGCCACGAATGCACGAATGATTCATTCAATAGTCCACTACTCCCACCATCGCGGGTTTAGCGAAGTGTTGCCCGTGAGTAATATGACCATAGTTTTTACCATGCTACGAGGCCTGTAGGCCACAAGCAACACATACACCTTGCGAGAAAACGTAAACCACTTTTTCCCGAGGTCTTTCATAGAAGCTCATCCTCGAAAAAAATCCCGTGGATTGGCCGCAATAAAATCTTGCCAGGCGATACCACGGTCGTCGAGTTGGAGCAATTGCGCATGGGGAAACTTGGCGGAGAAGTTTTTGAGGCCCGTGATTTTATCATGCCCCGATTTCACCTCCAATGCCAAAAGTTGGTTGCCTCTGCGAATAACAAAATCGACCTCGGCGTGACCTTCATTCCAGTAACTGATTTCGAGGTCGGAACCGGCATGCGATAGTAAATGAGCACCAACAGCCGACTCCACTCTTCGTCCCCACTGAATACGATCGATTTGCGCCTCAGCAAACGATTGGTTCGCAAACACACTCATGAGCGCGTTATTTTGAACTTGGAGTTTGGGGCTGCTTGCTCGGCGACGCATTTCCTGATTTGCAAATTTGGGCAATCCCGTGAGCAGGCCTGCGGCCCCAAGCAATTCCAAGTAGTGAGCAAGGGTTACTGTATTACCTGCATCTTGAAGCTGGCCTAGCATTTTGGTATACGATACCGTTTGAGCACTGTAGCGAGCACCCAACTCAAACACGCGACGCAGCAAGGCCGGTTTGTCGATGCGCGTCATCAGCAGCACATCTTTGGTGATGGTCGTTTCAATGAGGGCATTACGAATATATTCAGCCCAGCGTGCCTCATCACTTCGGAAGCCCATGGAGCCGGGGTAAGCACCGAAGTAAACGTATTGTTCGGGTGTACTATCGAACGCTTCCTTCAATTCACTGAACGTCCAGTGCGACATATACGTCTGCTCAAATCGGCCTGCCAGCGACTCGGTAGTTCCTCGTTGCAACAACCAATGCGAAGAGCCAAGCAGCACCAGCGCAAATGGCATGGTTTGATTGAATTTGGCCTCATCATACAATCGCTTGATTCGCTCACTCCATTGAGGTATTTTCTGTACCTCATCAATGGCCAACACAACGCGTCGATTCGATTTAGCGGCAACTATGGCCGCACGTTGCCACCATTGATCGAGCCGCGACGTGTCGTCTCCATCTTCAGCGACCACATACACCCCTTCAAATGCCGCATCGGCAAACAATTGTCGAACAACCGTCGTTTTACCCACCTGCCGTGGCCCGGTAATGAGCTGTATAAAACACTCCTTTTCGAGGAGTCTGTGCCTCAATTGCGTGAAATAATGACGCTTAAATTCAATCATAAGACAAAGATAATCAACATCTTCCAAAAATACTCAGTGTACTGAGTAAATTTACTCAGTACACTGAGGAGTGGATGAGTCGAAACTTTGAGTCAAAATCATTACCACATCCCAACGTTTTGGGCTTCAATCGTGGAGATAATCGCTCCACAATACAAGTATCTTATTGAATTTCAATGGATTTTCAATTTTCATCATTTTACTGATTATCAATAATTTAGCACCTCAATAGACACACCCATTGTCCATTTAAGTAGTATGAAATACAACCAAATATCGAAAATGTGGCATAAATGTGGCATAAATTTATGCTTCTGCGAAGTATCTTCGTTTTCATGAAATTGATACAGTACTTCATTCAGTCAAAAAAGGATGCCCAACAGGCCTCTATTTACT
>JBKCGW010000168.1:0-6553 GCA_046303175.1 Flavobacteriales bacterium | reverse complement strand
GGCCAAGCTTTCGATTACAACCTAGATGGCATTCAAGACATCATGATATTCTCGACCTCTGCGCCCAGCACCATCCGAACCATGTATGGAGCAGGAAACGGAACCTACACCGGTGATGACAGCAATTTGCTGCAAAGCGATTCATTCACGTTGAGCACCTTGTTTCAAGATGAAGATGCTCCGGAACAATACATTACTGCCTATAGCAACGACAGCTTAAAAGTATATAAACGTTCCTCACCCGGATTACAAGTGATTCAAGAAGAAGCAAGCATTTGTGCCGGCGCAACATATAATTTCAATGGTCTGGAATTGACCGAAGGCGGCGTGTACAATCAGGTTCTCTTTCAGAATGCACAGGGCTGCGATTCAGTGATGATTTCTTTATCGCTCAATGTGCTTGAGCCAGTTAGTAGTAATATTTCCGTAACCTTGAACGAAGGCGAAGTATATGATTTTTTCGGTGAGCAATTAACATCTGCGGGCGAATACATCCAAACACTTCAGAGCGCATCGGGATGCGACAGCACAGTTATACTAACGCTAACGTTTGAGACTACCAATAATCCCTGTGGATCAGGTCTATTCGAATTCAACTGGATGAGAATTATTGACGAGAACTCATCACGTGTGGGTCAGCTCAACGGTTTTATAACAACAAATTGCAGCATTTATAGAAATAATTGGCGAAATCAAATCCAGCCAATATCAATTAATAATAATGGAAAGGTTTGCATACAAGGGGTATCAAGTTGTGACCCAATACTTGCAACACTAAATGCATCAAATGGGGATATCGTATTTGAAGACATTTATGAGTCGCCGTTTCAAGATTTGGGGTTGAGCGTAATCGCCACGGACACTGCAATATACTCGACCGCATTAATTGCAAAGGAAAACAATTCTGAGAACACAAAAGTTGTTTTTCGAAAGCACGGATTGGAAGGGGACTTGCAATTTGACGCGGAAATAAATGATTATTTGCGAAATGCAAGCGTAATGCTAAAACCCACAATAGATGGCCGGTTTTTCCTATACGGCAACGCTTACAATGAAGCAAGAAATGCCATTCGCCATAGCTTGTACTGTTACGATTCAGAAGGGAACCAACTCTGGAGCAACGTAGCACCTGATTATGATTATTTCTATGGTTATTCAGGGGGAATTGATGTTGACTCGGAAGGAAATGCCATAGTACTTTCCAAAAGACAAGGTCCGGGCGGTCCTTCAGGATACAACATTGTTATACGAAAATTCTCAGTAGATGGTGTTGAGTTGTGGCGATATGAATATGATTATGCGGAAGATTATGGCTACGATTTAAAGTTAGATCCAAGCGGCAATGTCTACTTCTGCTTAGGGGTTCGACCCAGCGAATTGCGCCTGGTCAAACTAGATGGAACAGCAGGAACGCAGATCTTTAATGTACAAGTTAATAATGCGGATGTATACGCTTCCATGTGTATTAACGATGCTTATATTGCATTGAGTCATCAAAGCACGCTGAAGCTTATCAGCACATTGGATGGATCAATTGTGTGGTCAGCACCCATGGCTTCAGCCAATACAGATAATATTTCATTCCATGGAAATGAAATTATTGTAACCAACGTATTTGGAATTGAAATATATGATTTCAATGGAAACTTAATCCAAACGATTACAATTCCCGGAAACGATCAGTTGTGGTATCGAAGTTCGGTTGCAAACGACAATGGAAATGAATTGTATTTAGTAGGTCAACGAATTGGATCCGGTAGTGCAGATAAAATTTTCGTTGCGCGCTTTACACGCACTCAATCTGATATACTATGCGATGATGGCAATCCTTGCACCACGGGCGATGCAATACAAGCCGACTGCTCTTGCGAGGGAATATTGGTAGACGCTAATGAGGATGGAATCTGTGATACACAAAACAATTGCCTTCCATCGGATACTACTTACCAGTGCTTCGAAGATGTTCCTGCGGAATCTACCCTACCCGACTCTATCTATTGCGAAAACGGTCTATTCGTGGAGTTCTTCGGGTCGCAATCGGATTATGAAGATACCTTAATCTGCAACGAAGTTACAACTCCTGCCGGACCCGGACAGGACTGGGGATTGTGGGTAAGCGGTCTGTATTCGGAAGGTTTAGCTTCGACCGATTGGTATCGCTGGGTTGGCACTCCCACCCTGGTATTCAGCCAAGATGGCGAAGCTCGTCTTATTGGCGATGCCATTGCAATCAACAATCCGCTCAATGGTTGGCATATCGACGCAACCCTAGTCGATGGTTTGAATTGGAACGATTGGAGCGAACAAGGAGGACAATTCATGGATCAACTGGGACTAGGAGCCCAATACCACGAATCATGGCATTTCTACAAGCTGCTCACCACCATTTCCCGACTCGAAGGTTTTGGAGAGTTTGAAGGCGATCAGCTTATTCTTTCGCACCAACCGGCCAACCACTCATATGGATTTCAATTTGGCCAGAGCGCCAATAACCGAAATTCAAACCGTGGCGGCAGTGGCTGGTTCTTCTACAACGGTTTTGTAAATGGAGAGCAAGTAAGCGGTCATGGTGACTTCACCCTTGATATGGGTTGTGAAGCAGCACCCGTAGCAAACTTCTGTGGCGGCTCATTGGAACGACGCTGGGCCTTAACCGATTCAATAGGAAATGTCAGCTATCAAAATCAATCGATTATTGTATTAGACAATACTCCACCCGTTTTCATTAATTGTCCGTCCAACATGGAAGTAGAATGCTCGGAAAATGTGCCATCACCGGTAAATGCCGTCGAGCTGGTTGCCACCGACAATTGTGCCGGAGAGGTTGCAATCTCCTATTACTCTTCCGATACAACCTTCTTCAATGGACTATGCAACTATGCCATAAACCACTATTATACAGCATACGACAACTGCGGCAATAGAGAGCTTTGCCAATACACCATTTCTGTTTCGGACAATACGGCACCTGAAATTTATGCACCGGCAGATTTCACTGCTCAATGCAGCGATGAACTTGCGCTCGAAGCTCCGACAGCAACCGACAACTGTGCGTCCGATGTGGTAATCACAGAATCGATTGATACGCTGATCACGGATTGCACCATTACCTATCAACGTCAATTCACGGCCACCGATAACTGTGGCAATTCTTCACAGGCCAATCAGCAGATTACGGTAATCGATACAGAAGCGCCGGTTTTTGTGGCATTGGATGGTCCATACACGGTAGAATGCGACGCTCTATTCGATGAGCAATGGGTGAATCCTGCAGCTATCGACAATTGCGATGAAGACCTCACCTACACATACACGGATGAGATTACTTCAGGAGGTTGCTTGGGTGTTTTACATCGCACCGTCACCGTTACTGACGATTGCGGCAATGCAACCACACGTGACTTTGTGATTTATGTGCATGATACTACTGCTCCTGTATTCACTTGGATTCCGGAAGATGCAACGGTGGAGTGCGGAAATATACCAACTGCTCCCAGCGTTGACGCCATTCAAACCAGCGATAACTGCGGAAATGCACAAGCAATTTATGGCGTTTATGCAGAGGGTCATAATGCAGAAGTAACCGTTACATTCAACGAAGAAATTTCTGAAGGAATATGCCCAGGCAGTTATGTTATACGCTGGATATGGACGGCAACCGATTACTGCGAAAACACTTCAACAGCAATTACTACCCTTACTGTCGTGGACTCAACACCGCCGGTAGCCTTGAATGTTCCTGCCAATCAAACGGTAGAATGCTCGCAGTTCAATGGCGGATTAAACCTGGAAGCTCCTGAATTCATCGATAGTTGCAGTGGAGTTTTGGACGTTACAGCAAATGTGACGGAAGAGATTATCGGCTGCGAACGAGTGTATACCTATGTTTGGTCTGCTTCGGATGCATGCGGCAACACATCAACAGCATCAGCAACCATTACAGTAGTTGATCAAAGTGGACCTGTATTCACGGCCCTTCCAACCGGCGGTAATTATAGTTGCGACGGAGGCATCTATTTCGGAATAGCCGAGGCGGCAGATGCTTGTGGACTTGCCGAAATAACATTCTCCGATGAGTTCATAGCAGGAAATTGCATCAATTCCTATTCGATTGCGCGCACATGGATTGCAACAGATGATTGCGGCAACACCACCACTGAACTCACTGTCTATAACGTTACAGATGATGTTGCTCCTGTTTTCACATCATTCCCTGATGATGTTACGATTGAATGCGATGTTACTGAACTTCCGGCTGCAGGTGCAACTGCAACCGATAATTGCAACAACGAGGTAGAAATTTCTTTTGTCGAAATACTGGTCGCTCAAGACAACTGCCAGCGCACCTACGATCGAGTATACACAGCAACTGATGCGTGTGGAAATTCAGTAACACAAGTCCAACACATCTATGCGAATGATACAGCTTCACCCACATTTAACGGGAATGCAACGATCACACTATCGTGCGATGAATTTGAAAGCGACGGCATTTATACTTCAGCCAATGACAATTGTGGCCAAGCTACGATTTCTATTCTCTATGATGAGCCATCGGGTGAAGGTTGCGGTTCGTCAGTTATCAGGCACTATGCTGCATTCGATAACTGCGGCAATAGCTCCTACTTCAATCAAACAATCGTTGTAACAGACAATGAAGCCCCTACTCCTTCTGAGGATCCTGCAGACACCATGTACGAGTGCACACAAAACTGGGCGCCTGCCGAAATTTCATTTACAGATAACTGTTCGGGTGATGTTACCGTCACATCAACGGTTGAGGAGTCCGGTGATGCCTGTTCACGCAGTTATCACTATGTATGGATTGCAACAGATGTCTGTGGCAACACAACCGTTGTTGATCAATTCATAACAGTAGTAGATGAAACAGCTCCTGTATTTGACTTAGAAAGCAGCAGTATTACAGTGGAATGCGGCACAGATGTAAATCTGCCGTCACCTATTGCAATCGACAACTGCAGCGAAGAAGTTTCAATTACAGAAGAGCAACTCACCATTGCAGGAAATTGTTCCGGCAATTACACCCTAGTTACGACCTACACCGCGATAGACAACTGTGGTAATAGTTCTTCTATAACCCGCACCATCAATTATCAGGATACAACGGCTCCGGTATGGAATAACAACACGGACCTGCTAACGTATGAATGCGGTCAGGAAGCAACAACTGAGGAACCGATTGCGGTCGATAACTGCAGCTCAATTAGCTATCAATTCAGCGATGGTATCATGGAATCAAATGGATGCAGCGGTAGCTTTGTGCGCACCTGGGCCGCAATCGATGCTTGCGGTAATACAAGTGTCCCATTCCTTCAAACGATTGTATTCGAAGACACGACAGAGCCTGTATTGGAGAACTGTCCTGCAGATGTAACGCTTGCATGTGACGCCGAAATACCAAGTCCTGCAGAAGTAATTGTCACCGATAACTGTGACAATGAAATTTCAGTGAGTATGATAGAAACCTGCATTGACTGTCCTTCTTTCGGCAGTGATGGATATGAATTAAGTACACCTGCTCGTCCAACAAACAATCCTTGCTTATACCCATACGATTGGGCAATGGCTCTTTTCAGTCTGCCAAGCAATTACCGATGGTACCAACTCGATACTGCTGCACAGGCACAAATGGTTTATAACAATGACGGTTCTATTTCTTTTACAGGTCGAGTATTCAACGTCGTATATCCAACCGGAGGCTTCGACTTCAATGTAACCTATGCCAACGGCAAAACATGGCAGCAATGGAGCACGGACAATACGCCTAGTGGTTTCAAAGCTGACTGCGGCGGCGAAGACGGAAATTACCAAGACTGGATGTATTATATTCTCCAAAATGGAGAGGGCTTTGAGTTGACCGGTTGGGGCAGCCAAGCAGGCTCCCAATTGAGTTTAAGCCATGCACCGAGCAACCAGTACTTCGGATTTCAAGTTGGTGACGGAGCCAATAACTACAATGATTCGTATGGTGCAGGCGGATGGTTTAACTTCTCCGGATCAATTCTGTATAACGGCCAGCTCGTATCAAGCAACCAATTAGGTGGTATCGGTGATTTCGCCTTCGAAATCAATGAATGTCCCGCGTACAGTGTGGTTCGCACTTGGACGGCCATCGATTGCTCAGGAAATACATCCTCTTGCTCTCAAACCTTGTTGTTTAACAATCAAGACAACAGCCTAAGTCTGATTGAGCCTGCAAATAACAACTCTGAGGATCGCGAAGACGGAATTTCTATTCTAGGAATTCGTCCAAATCCTGCCGGCAACTCATCGAGCATAAGCTTCATGAGCACTATCAACGGCAAGTTGACTCTTGAAGTACTGGATGTTACCGGTCGCGTTGTAAGCAGCTTGTTCAACAACGAAGCAGTAGCCGGTCAAGTCTACACGATGGATTTTGATGCACATCAAGTTTCCACAGGCATCTACATGGTTCGCCTAAACTCAGAAACGGATTTTGAAATTGAACGCTTGTATATTCAAAAGTAAAAGCCGAAAACTATCAAAAACAAAACGCTCTTCCATTGTGAAG
>JBKCGW010000167.1:0-1869 GCA_046303175.1 Flavobacteriales bacterium | reverse complement strand
GCGCGGCGCGGTAACGCTGCTGATTCCTTTGCGCATTCTAATACAAGCAACCTTCGGCACCGATGTGAGTCTGTCACTTATTTGGGTTGGTGCGATTGTGTGGCTGCCGGCCTTGCTGGCCGCAGCGGTGATGCCGGAGACGTATGGTAGGGATCTGGGATTTGTAGAGGAGTGAGTTTTTGTTTTACCGCAAAGGCGCAGAGAAACGCAGTGGTAAAATTGGGTATAGGCATAACACGTGTCCTTTTTACTCTGCATGCAATTAATCTACTATTGCTCTTTTTCAATCGATTATGAACGCTTTTTGCATTTTGTTTAAGAAAATCACAAATTATTTAAACAAAATCGAACAACGGAATGTTTTACTACTGAGTTTGGAAATTAATGCTATTTCCAACCTTGGAGGTTCCGAAAATCCTTAAGAGTAGGCTTAACAAAAATCCTATACAAAATGGAGCACTTAACAATTGCGAGCGACAATTACGTTGCGTTTACGTTCTTTATTGGAACAATGGCTATGATGGCCGCATCGGTGTTTTTCTTCTTCGAACTTAACAACACATCACCGAAGTGGAGAACATCTGTGCTTGTTTCCGGTCTTATCACTTTTATTGCTGCCGTGCATTATTACTACATGCGCGGGTACAACTTGGAGACCGGTGAGTCTCCGACCTTCTTCCGCTATGTGGACTGGATCCTCACAGTGCCATTGATGTGCGTAGAGTTCTACCTCATCACTAAGAAAGCAGGAGCAAAGACAGGACTTCTTTGGAAGTTGATCTTCGCTTCTTTGGTAATGCTTGTAACCGGTTACTTCGGCGAAACTATCGACCGTGGAAACAGCGTTATGTGGGGTGTTATCTCAGGTGCTGCTTACTTCTACATCGTATACCTCATTTGGTTTGGCGAAGTGGCTTCACTTGCACAGAATGCAGGAGCGCAGGTTGCAAAGGCAACTCGTGTACTCGCTTGGTTCGTGCTCGTAGGTTGGGCCATTTACCCACTCGGATACATCTTGGGAACTCCAGGTGGTCTGTTCGGTATGCAATTGGTTTCTGACCCAGCAGCTGCAGCGCATTCGATGGACATCGTATACAACATCGCCGATGCAATCAACAAGATTGGTTTCGGTCTTGTGATCTACAGTCTGTCACGCTCTGAAGATTAAAATATATCGAAGTATTTCAATAGACTTCGACAAAAGGGAGGATTCGCTGAACTGTGATTCCTCCCTTTTTTATTTCAATCAGAACATTTTTTCAAAGAATAAAATCCATTGAGCGCACCTTCTGAAATACAACACTACGACTACATCTTCTGCGGCACGGGAGCTTCTGCTTCGCTCTTGCTGCTCGAGATGCACAGCGCAGGTTTATTGAAGAATGCACGTGTGCTGCTGATTGATCGCGAGAAGAAAAACCGATGGGACAAAACGTTTTGCTTTTGGTCGCACAATGAAGAACCCATTGGCAAGGAATTAAATTCCATCATCTCACACACCTGGGACACGGTAGTACTTCCCAACAAGCAAGAAACACCGCTGGAGCCATTGCGCTACAACCACGTTTCCAGCTTAGAGCTTTACCGAGAAATTGATCGATTGCGTGAGGCGTATGAATGGCCTCAACTCATTGCAACCATCGATACATTGGCCTTCGATGAACAAGGCCCCTATCTTCAACTGAATGGCCAAACCATTCGCGCCAAGCACATCTTCGATTCGCGCCCTCCGGTGCACGCCGAGTTGCAACCGGGCGAAACACACATCCATCAAAGTTTTGTAGGCTGGATGATTGAAACACCCGTTGAAATGAATCGGCACCACGCCTTTCGTTTCATGGATTTCGAGGTGGAGCAATCGGGATACAC
>JBKCGW010000166.1:0-15981 GCA_046303175.1 Flavobacteriales bacterium | reverse complement strand
TTCAAGGCAAAAAAGATATCGCCCTGATTGATTTTGCGCGTGTCGGTGGTTACACTGCGCACTTGTAGGAACTGCTCAAAAATGCGTTGAATCATGCGCTAAAAGTAAAAACCCCGGTCGCTTTGACCGGGGTTTCAATATCTAAATTTGAACAAGCTAGTTCTTATTCACCGGAGGCTATTCCCGTAGGACTTCCCAAGCGATCCATGGCGCAACGGAAACCGAGGGTCGACATCGAGCGACGCTCATCGAGGTAGCGGCGTGTGCCGGGGATTGTGTAGTATGCACGATCTCTCCAGTTACCGCCCTTGTATACACGAGCGCGATCGTTGATGAGTGTGGTTACTCCCCACTCATACATACGGTTTTTATCCTGCTCCATATCGGCGTTTGCGTAGTAAATGCTGCTGTTGAAGTCACCATCTCGGTGATCGATATAATCCGCTTTGCGATAATTACGACGATCGATGTTCTCCTCAACAGATACGTTGCGACGCTTCACCTCACCGGGCGCACTCACAATGTAATCAGCCATTCCATCGCGCAAATCAGCAGCAACCAAATCCTCTGAATCGGTCACCAAATCCATTGCCTCTTGCATTGCATCTTGAGCCTCATCATCCTTACGCTCCTTGATTTTCTCCTGCGCAGAAGTAATTTTCTGGTTACACTGATCAAGCAGTGTCAATGAAGTCTGTGTGAGACGAGCACCTGCCTGTTCCTGGTAGTTCTTTAAGAAGTAAGCAACACCATCGATATCGTAGATGTTTTTGTCGTGCTTATCAGCGAAACTTCCATCGCTGTTCAATACGCGGGTCTTGTAAACGTTACCACGGAAAGGACGGAATTCACTCTTGTCCTCCGGTGAAAGCGGACGATAAACGTCCATTACCCATTCCGAAACGTTACCCGACATGTTGAACAATCCGTAGTCGTTTGGAGGATAAGCATACACAGGAGCCGTGATATCGGCGTTATCATTCAGATAACCCGCAACACCCATGTAGTCACCTGCTCCGCGAACGAAGTTGGCACGGATAGTACCGAAGAATCGGCCTCCGTTATCATCATTACGCACATAGTGACCATTCCATGGATAGGTGCGTCGGTCGGTAATCAATTCCTGGAAAGAGTTTCCAACGAGACCCAATGCTGCGTATTCCCACTCAGCCTCGGTGGGCAGGCGGTAACGTGGCAAAATAATTCCGTCCGACATGGTTACGAGACGCGTTCCTGTTCCTTTCGGATTGTAGTCCTTCAAACCACCCGATGCAGCATCGCCGGAATATTGACCTGACAAGTATGAATCGGTTGTAAAATGTTCTTCATCGGCCTGACCGGTTGGGTTGTACGACATCAAACCTTCACGAATCAGAATCAACTCGTTTACACGGTCGGTGCGCCATACGCAATACTCACTAGCCTGAAGCCAGTTAACACCCACTACCGGATAATCACGGTACGCTGGGTGACGCAAGTAGTAATCAACCTGAGGTTCGTTGTACTCCGTAACCTCACGCCAGATATTGGTATCAGGCAATGCACGGTTTACAAGTTCAGGATAGGTATCTCCGTATACAAGTTTCAACCAGTGGAGGTAATCGTTCCAGAATTGGTTGGTTACCTCGGTTTCATCCATGTAGAACGACGATACGGTAACACGGCGTGGAATGTTGTCCCATGCGAAGTTCAAATCGTCTTCTACGCGACCCATGGTGAAGGTTCCACCTTCCACGAGCACGAGGCCCGGACCGGTTTCTTGCTCCACATAGTCTTGGCGTTCAAAACCTCCGTTTTTCTCGTCGTTGTAGGCCCACCCGGTAGCTCCCGAGCGCTCCTTGTCGCACGACGTAAAGATGGACGCTACTGCAATGGCGGCCAATCCGAAGAACATCTTAGAAACGGTTTTCATGATTTCCCTTTGATTTTGATGGTTCGTTTTATCGTTTAAACAGTGTATTCAACTAGAAAGAAGGACAGGCTATTGTGCGGAACTTCTTTTTTTTCTGGCGGCATTCAAAGTTGATACCGAGTGAAACTTCATGCGATCCGCCTGTTGATGGCGTGAGTTCTGAAATAGTTACGTCGTAACTGTAGCCGAATCGCACCACGTCGGTTTGAATTCCAATGGTGGCAATGAATGCATCGCGGTAGGTTTGTCCGAAGAGCAATCCGCGGAACCAAACACCCGCTACCAATGGGCCTTTGCTAACATACATACCCAAGTTCAATTGCTGGAACTCACCTTGGCGGCGGTACAACAAGTTGGGTGAAAGACGAGCATCGTTGTCTTTGCTCTTTTTCTCGATTGGAATTACAGCACCTGCGTGCACGGTATACTTCATTGGCAAACGGCTCGTGCCCAAAATGAGTGACTCATTGGGTTCATTGAGGTGGTGAACTGCCAAACCTCCGTAGAACTTATCACTGAAACCGAGAAGACCCGCTGAAAAATCGATCGCCTTTACTTGACCTCCACGCTGAACATCGTTGGTGTTGTAGATGAAACCTTTGCGCGGATCAATCATATCGCCGAAGGTGAGCTTACTCCAATCGAGTGTTTTCTGGAAATAGCTGGCTTGAAAGCCTGCCTTGATTGAGAATTTACGTGAGATGGGCTGCTGGTATGAATAGATACCACTCACCGTGGTGGTATTCAACGTGCCCTGTGCTGCGCGGTCATTGAGAACTATCAAGCCCAAACCACCTTGAATGGTTGGAACGTGTTGGTCGTACGTTGCACTCGTGGTAACGAAATTACCGGTGAGTGATGGCCACTGATTGCGATAGTTCATTACCAGTCGCGGACAGCGATTGGTTCCTGCAAAGGCCGGGTTGAGATAGAGCGGGTTGGCATAGAACTGCGTGAACTCAGGATCTTGAGCGCGCATATCATTGGCCAACACAAGCACCGACATCAGAGCAAGAATCAGTCTAAAGCTTTTGTTCATAGAGAAACGATTTCTTTTTTTAGGTGGTTGAAAAGAATTAGCAATAATACAACAACTTTGCGATGAAAAAAATTGCGCGGCCGTTGCAATAATCAGACTACCAAATGGTTTAAGCCGTTGCGCCCAACGAAAAATTTCGCATGACACATTTGCACAAACTGCTGATATTCTGTATTTTAACTTCAGCTCAATCTCTTTTCTCCCAATCACGTGAAACTCGAATACTGCATAAAAGGTTACAATGGAGCGATCTTTCGATGGCAAAATCCGGAATTTCCAATGATCTTTCCTTCGAGGAAGCAGTACCGGTGGGCGAATTCGGCAATCTTCCTTCAATTGTGCACAAAGAGGAGTTAAAAAATTTCGGTCGCATTTCATCCGTTCAGGTTCAAGCATTAAGCACAGAGCCGATACAAAAAGGCCTTTCTTCTGAAAATCTTGCAAGTCTCTCGTCCAATTGGAAAACAAACGCCCGAATTACAGATGCTCGTGGAATTCCCTATTTATTAGTGGAAGTATTGCCCTTTCGTAAAAACGGCTCCGGAACTGAGCGCTTGTTGGAGGCTGACATTATTATTGAATGGGAAACAACTCCGAAACCCAATCTCAGGATGCTCGATTTTGCGGATAACTCAGTGCTGAGCGAAGGAACCTGGTACAAAATCGCCATTGCACGTGATGGGATTTACAAAATCGACAAAAACACCTTCAACCAACTGGGATTGAATACCAGCGACCTATCACCGCAATCCATCAACATCTATGGAAACGGAGGACAGCTTCTACCCTCTTCCAACCTGGAGCCTCGCTACGATGACCTGCAAAAATGCGCTGTGCTGTTTCAGGGAGAAGAAGACAACATCTTTCAGGACAATGACTATATCCTATTCTACGGAAAAGGGCCCGATACCTGGAAAGTGGAATACAATCCGGATGCGGAACAGAACCGTTGGAGACATGACAAGCATTATTACTCTGATTCGGCCTATTATTTCATTCGCATTGATGATGTCGATCCACTGCGCATACAGCAAGCACCTTCATCCGACTTACCGCCCACTCACACCATCACGCAATTTCAGGATTTCCAGTTCATTGAAACAGACCTATACAACATCGGCCGCACAGGAAGGGAATTTTTCGGAGAACAATATGACATTAACACAACGGGATCGTACAATTTTACGATGCCTAACCTAGTTTCGTCAATTCCCGCCCTGCTAGAAGCAAATCTGGCCGTTCGATCTCTCGGAGGCGCCAGCAACTGGAGCGTAAATGTGGGCGGCAGTGAAGCAGAAACAAGTCCGGTAACGACAGGCGAAAGTGTCATTTCAGCTGTTGCTTCGACCGAGAGACTATCGATTCCGTTTAACCCATCAGGTTCCACGGTAACCGTTAACCTGCAGTTTAACAAATACAGCAATACCGCTGAAGTTCTGGGTTGGGTTGACTTTCTTCGCTTGAATGCGACTCGCTCGTTGAGTATGTCAGGTTCCCAAATGAAGTTTCGTGACTCTCTCAGCGTAGGCAATGGAAATATTGGACTCTTTCAACTGGACAATGCTTCGGGTGTTTTCGATGTGTGGGACATTACAAACTTTACTCAACCCGGGAAAGTTGGTTTTACGAATGTTGGTGAAATAGCCGAATTCAAGGCTCCTACCGACGAGCAACGTGAATACATCGCCTTCGCTAATAGTGGGTACCTAATCCCGGCCCCGCTAGGCCAAGTTTCGAATCAAAACTTACACGGCCTATCCAATATCGACTACGTGATTGTTGCTGCCCCTGCCCATCGCTCTGCCGCCGAGGCATTGGCTGAAATTCATACCGGGTTAGGCACCTCCACCATCGTCGTTTCTCAAGAAGAAATTTTCAATGAATTCTCTTCCGGAAACCCCGACGTAACGGCTATTCGCATGCTCATGAAAATGCTCTATGACCGCGCTCAAGGAAATGCCGATCAAATGCCACAAAATCTATTGTTATTCGGTGATGGAGATTTCAGCAAGAATAAAGGCATGGAATCATTTAATGGTCCGAACGTGATGATTTACGAAACCAGCGAGTCACTCAACCTAGCGTGGTCAGCAGTTAGCGATGACTACTTCGTATTCCTGAGCGATGATGATGATGAGAGCAGTTCCAACCTGCTCGATGCAGGTGTTGGACGCATACCTGCATCCGATGCCAGCGAAGGATTGGCCTACGTTGAAAAAGTCAAGACCTATTTGGCACAAAACACCAATGAGGGTGGTGGAGCAAGCTGTCTTGGTATTGAGGCGCAATCTCCCTTTGGTGCTTGGAGAAATCTACTCACTTTCGTTGCCGATGACCAAGATGGTAATGGAGGACCAACGGAAACAATCCACCTGGAAGATGCCGACGAACTCTCAGCTATCGTAAAAAATCGATACCCTGAGTTCGACGTCATGAAGATATACATGGATGCATACAAGCAGGAATCAACCCCGGGCGGTGAACGCTATCCAGAGGGAGAAGAAGCAATTCGCAACCGAGTACAAAATGGTTCACTGCTCGTAACCTATTTGGGTCATGGTGGAGAACGCGGATGGGCACATGAACGTATTCTCGACCTCAACACCATTGGCAATTGGAGCAACAAATTCCGACTTCCTGTTTTTCTCACAGCCACGTGCGAACTTGCCCGCTACGACGACCCTGCCGTCAATACTGCCGGTGAAATTCTCGTTATGAATCCCAACGGAGGAGCCATCGCAATGCTCACTACAACGCGTGTTGTATTTGCGGGATCCAACATGGAAATGGATCTTGCCTTTTTCGATGTGGCGCTCGAAGACGAAAACATTCAAAACCTGAGTCTTGGAATGATCAATATGCTCACCAAAAACGGTGTTAATCCTTCTAACAGCAGCAAGCCCAATTTCAGTTTGTTGGGAGATCCTGCGCTAAAAATGAGCTACCCCAAATACAGCGTTGTTACAACGGCTATCAACGATACTCCCATTGAATCATTCACCGACAATTTGAAAGCGCTGCAAGAAGTTAAATTCAGCGGATATGTGGCAGATGCAGCGGGAAACAAGCTTACCGATTACAACGGTTTTATTTACCCTACTGTGTTTGATAAGGAAACTCGTGTTTATACACAAAACAATGATTTCGACGGAACCAACGGCGAGGTTCAGGAATACGATGTATTCAACAAAAATATTTTCAAAGGAAAAGCGAGCGTTGTTAATGGAGACTTTCAATTTGAATTCGTAGTACCCTACGATATTAACTACGTCGTTGATACTGCCCGTGTCAGTTACTACACAGTGGCCGGAAACAACGACGGTCATGGGTATTCCAATTCATTTCGCATTGGTGGATCACTGAGCGGTGCTGAATTAAATCGAGTAGGCCCAGAAATAAATCTATACCTCAACGACACGCTCTTCGTATCGGGTGGATTGAGTGATACAAACCCGATTTTATTGGCACGCCTGCGCGATGAAAACGGCATCAATACCGTGGGAAATGGTATCGGTCATGATTTAACCGCAGTCATTGATAACGACTCACAACAACCCATCATACTCAATGAGTTTTACGAAACAGATCTCGACACTTACAAAAGTGGAGAGGTTCGCTATCAACTACCCGAGCTGACGGAAGGGAACCACACCTTGTCACTCAAGGCTTGGGATGTCCACAACAACTCTTCATCAGCCACCATCGATTTCGTTGTAGCAGACAACAGCACCATAGCGCTTGAACATGTATTGAACTACCCTAATCCGTTCACAACCTACACCGAATTCATGTTCGAGCACAATCAGGTGTGCACAGCACTTGATGTTCGCCTGCAGATTTTTACCGTTAGCGGCAAACTGGTTAAAACAATTGAACAACAAGTGCTTCAAAATGGTTATCGTTCTGCGCCAATCCCATGGAATGGTACCGATGACTTCGGTGATCGCATCGGTAAAGGTGTTTATGTATACCGATTGGAAGTACGAAATGAAGAAGGTCAATTGGCCGAACAGTATGAGAAACTGGTCATTCTGAAATAAACAAACCGGCATCCATGCCTATATTTGCATACACGTTGAAAAAGAAAAACATGCATAAGTATTTGGCCGCAGCACTGGCCTTGATATGCTCAGGCAATGCTGCTTTCGCGCAGCTAAACAATACAGGTGATCCGGAACGCAGCACTTGGCAATTGAACACGATTACCACAGCGGTTCCATTCCTTCAAATCACTCCCGACTCACGTTCAGGAGCAATGGGAGATGCCGGAGTGGCATTGAGCCCGGACGCGAACTCCACCTTTTGGAATGCAGCCAAATTAGCCTTTGTTGAGGAAGACGTAGAACTCTCTCTATCCTACTCTCCTTGGCTGCGCGCATTGGTGAACGACATGAGTCTCGCCTATTTGAGCGGTTATAAAAGACTTTCTAAGAACCAAGCCATTGGTGGTTCGCTTCGATATTTCACACTTGGAAACATCACATTCACGGATGAAGTAGGAACGCAGATCCGCGATTTCAAACCGAATGAATTCTCTTTGGATATGTCATTCGGTCAAAAGTTTGGAGACAACCTCAGCGGTGGTATTGCAATCCGTTACATATATTCCAACCTTACGGGAGGACAAAATGTACTCGGCGCTGACAGCAAACCGGGGATGGGTGTGGGTGCTGATGTAAGCATGTTCTACACGAATAATCGCATTCGTATGAGTGGTCGTGATGCCCGACTGAACATTGGTGCCAACATTAGTAACATCGGAAACAAAATGCGCTATACCAATAGCGACAAACGAGACTTTATTCCTACCAATCTCAAGTTAGGAACGGCATTTACAGTAAACCTTGACAAATACAACCAAGTTACCGCCTTGGTTGACTTCAACAAATTGCTTGTGCCAACACCACCGCGTTACAACATTGATGGTGACAGCATATTGGCAGGTATGAACCCTGATGTTGGGGTTGCTACCGGTATGGTTCAATCATTTTATGACGCACCCGGAGATGTAAGCAATGAAGGGGAAATCATACCCGGTACCGTAATCAAAGAAGAATTGCGTGAAATCAATATTGGTGGCGGATTCGAATATTGGTACGACCAACAGTTTGCGTTCCGCACAGGGTATTTCTATGAAAACTACACCAAGGGTAATCGTCAGTTTATTACACTTGGAGCAGGTCTTAAATACCAAGTCCTTACGATAGATATGTCGTATCTCATTAGCACCACTCAGCAAAACCCATTGGCGAATACCCTTCGTTTCACTATGCGATTTGCCGTTGGTGCAGGTGGTAGCAACGACGAAGAACCTAACGAGTAATTTTTTTAGCTATGAATTTTCGCGTCGGCTTTGGATTTGACGTACATCAACTTACCGAAGGACGTGAGCTCTGGCTTGGCGGTGTTAAAATAGACCACCACAAAGGCGCGCTAGGTCATAGCGACGCGGATGTCCTTTTGCATGCTATATGCGATGCCCTGCTGGGAGCGGCCAACATGCGAGATATTGGTTTTCACTTCCCCGATACGCAAGGAGAATTCAAGAATATAGATTCAAAAATATTGCTTAACAGAACGGTTACTCTATTAAAGGATGCGAACTGGACAATAGGTAATATCGATTGCACCTTGGTACTCGAGCGACCGAAGATCATGCCTCACGTTGACGCAATGAAAACGGCTATTGCTGAGCATGCTTCCATTGAGGTCGATTGTATTTCAATTAAAGCAACCACCAACGAACGCATGGGCTTCATTGGTCGTGAAGAAGGAGTGGTCGCTCATGCCGTCGCTCTCATTTATCGCTAATTCCTTACATTCATCGAATGGAAAAACTTGAAATAACATGCTCGTTCGAGCAGTTTAAGTCGCGCGCGGAAATAAACCCTGAGTGGTGGTCTCTTATAGATGCATGTCGCGATGCTATGGACAAAGCATATGCTCCTTATTCCAACTTTCGTGTAGGAGCCGCTGTGCTATTGGAAAATGGTATTATCATCATTGGAAACAATCAAGAAAACGCAGCATATCCCAGCGGACTATGCGCCGAAAGAGTTGCCTTTTTCGCAGCGGGAGCTAATTACCCGGGAGTTCGTATTGTTGCAGCTGCTGTTACGGCTTCATCAGCCAATTATCTTAAGGGGGCACCCGTTACGCCATGCGGTAGCTGTCGCCAAAGCATGCTGGAATACGAATTAAAACAACGTAGTTCCATTCCATTGATTATGCTCAGCCCATCCGGTGAGATTATTCTTTCGGGCTCTATTCAACAACTTCTGCCCTTGTATTTCGAGAGTGCAGGAAAATTCTAATAACCAACGATATCAATTAGTTTCAAAAAGCAATCTAAATAAACGATAAACAAAAAGGGCCGTCTTTTCAGACAGCCCTTTTTTATGAGAGTGTAATTACTTCTTAGTTCGGGCAAATTGTACCGTACGCTGTGATGAAGATCAACAGGTCAGATACACCCACGAAACCATTGCCATCCAAATCAGCTGGACAGTCGCTGATTGCACCTGTGAAGTCGCAAGATCCATCATCTACAGCAGCTGTTGGATCAAAATTGGCTGCTTCTTCATAAGTACAACCTGAGCAAGAAGAGAAGTCACAAAGTGTACAATCACCAACTGTTGCAGCCGGATCATAGTTACAAGCTACAGGAATAGTACATCCAGGAATACAGCTTACACCTGCAGTACTGAAACCAATACCATCAGGATCGTTAGCCGCGCCATTCAGAATACCGCCGGTAACACCCGTAAGTGTCCAAGTGATTTCGTTATCGAAAGTACCACCACCCACGATGATTGTGAAACATCCATCACCAAGGCAGAATGAAGCAGTACCGTTGCTGGTACCCGCAGGCAAACTTGCAGTTCCTGCAACGTTGCCTGAAGCATCCAAAATAGTTGCAGTAGCACCGTTCCAGCCATCACCGAAGCTATCATTCATGATAAGGGTTACGCAGTTGTCATAGCAGCACTGAACCGGATCACTGATAGTAGCATCAGCGTTGAAGTTACAAGCGGTATTATCTGTACAACCAGCACATGAGTTGAATTCACAAGAGCCATCATCAGATGTTGCAGCAGCATCGTAGTTACAAGCAGTAGCATCGGTGCAACCACAAACTCCACCACCAATAGTGAAAGAGAATGTACCATCACCATTAGGAGCGATACCTGTAAGGATAACGTTGCCTGCAGCGTCAGAAATCTCCCAACCAACTTCACCGGTGAAGAAACCACCACCTACAGTCATGTTGTAACAACCATCAGCCAAGCAAAGAATATCGAAACCTGCAGACACACCATCGGTGCACTGAGCCTCGTCAAGGTCGCCTTCAGCTACTACAGTACCGGCCAAATCCGTGATTGAGTATGTGTTACCATTCCATCCATCACCGAATGTATCGTTCATATCGAAGCGGTAAGCGTTCTGGCCAGCAGGACAAGAAACACAAGAGAAGAAGTCGCAACTTCCGTTGTCCACGTTAGCGGCAGCGTTGTAGTTACATGCACACTCGTCTTGGCAACCCTGAACTACAGGCTCACAAGAGTATGAAAGAGTAAAGCTACCTTCTGTCAAATCATCCACACCGTCTCCGTTGGTGTCAACACCACCTGCAGTGATATAAACATAGTACTGAGTTCCTACAGTTGATACAAAACCTACTGAAGCGTCATCACCATCAAAGAATCCGCAACCTGCATCGGTAGCATCATCGTCTTCAGAAATTACACATGTGTATGGACCTGCACAACCGTTGGCAGAGCTTACTACAGTGATACGAGAGTCGATTGGTGATCCGCAAGTGCTGAGATTAATAAACTGTCCATCACCTGTGAATGAGTACCAAACACCGATATCACCGGCACCGGAAGGACAAACGTTTGGAGCACCTGTGTTGGTTGCTGCACCTGTAGAACCGGCAACATCAACACCACATACAAGTGGAGTTGCGTTTTCGCAAAGGTCATTAGGTGTTACAGCACCGCAAGAAACGTATTCGCAAGAACCATCATCGAGCGTGCAATCTGCACAGTAGTTACATGCTGCAGGATCTGTACAGCCAGCGTTAGCGAGTGATACGTTAAGAACGAAATCACCGCAGTTGATAGGGTCTGAAGTTGAAACACAGATATAGTAGTTCGTGTTAGCATTCAATCCCAAGCCAAACTCGAGTGAGTTGAAGATGAATCCATCCAATGGGTTACCATTGAAACCTACACCACCCACCAAAGGAGTGAGTGCAGCGCAACCTGCGCCACCTTCAAACAAACCGATACCCACGTCAGTTCCATCAGCAGCATCAGCACCTTGGCCTATACCATTGAAGAAAGAAATGTCAAGCGCTGAGAAGTCAGCAGAATTGATTACATACCAGATACCGTATTCAGTTCCGAAACCAGCCCAAGCACCCATATCATCGTCCGGATTTGCGCAGCACAAGTTACCGGGGAAGTCCACACCTGTTGGCAATGGAAGTGCAGCATCGCATATGTCGTTGATTGCAGGGTTGTCACATTCCAAACAAGTCATAGCCAATTCAAAGTCTACACCTGTTCCGAATGTTCCAAACTCAGAAACCAATACGTAGTATGCAAAACCATTGATGGCTGTGAACGAAATGCTTGACAAGAAGCCGGCTTCACATCCGTCGTCGTTTTGAGTAACACAAACGGGAGCAGAGCAATCGCCTGTGAATACGTGAATTTTGGTGTCACCACCAGCGCTTCCGCATGTGCTTAGATTTACCAAATCACCTGTACCGATGAAGGTGTACCATACACCAGGAGCAGTGATAGGATTACCTGCATCACAGCTAACCGCTGAAGGATCGAGTGTAGCGTTAATTGTTGTACCACTAACGGTTACATCGCAACCGATTGGAGTTGCATTCGCGCAAACGTCGTTTGACGGAGGACAGATACATGATCCGTCATCGTTTGTAGCATTCACGTTGTAGTTGTTACAACCAGGATCAGTACAACCTGGGATTTCGCAGTTTGCACCGCCCCATGGGAATCCGATGCTCATACCTGCGCCACCTTCAGCGACAACTGTTCCTGAGATACTAACGATTTCCCAAGAAACCTGTGTTGGCTGACCGCCTTCTGTAGTAATCATAGTGTAACAGCTCGGAGCCAAGCATTGACTGTATTCTCCGGAGCCACCACCCAACAATTCGCCGGTATCAACCAAGGCACCTGAGTTGGCATCCACCAACGTCCATGTTGCACCACCCCAACCATTGTTGCCGGAGTCGAACATATTTACAGTATAGAAAGATGTACCACCTGAGCAGGTAATACAGCTGCCATCGTCGCATTGTGCAGCAGGGTCGAAGTTGTTGGCACCCGGATCAGTACAACCTGAGGTGAATCCACCCACAGCAATAATAGCCGTTTCAGGACCGGCGCCGTCCAACATTGTTCCAGTTGCCTCAACGTTACCGTTTTCATCTGTAATCGTAAACGTATTACCATTCCAACCATCACCGAACGTATCGTTCATAATGAATTGGAATCCGCAACCAGGAGTTACGCAAATTGTTTCGCTATAGGCAGATCCCGCACCTTCGGCAATCAAAGTACCTGATGCATCGAGCAACTGCCAAGAAATTTCGTTGAGGAAGAATCCACCGCCAACTGTCAGCGTGCGGCAAGCACCAAAACAACAAGTACCATCATCGTTGATCGCATCAACAGAGAAGTTACAAGCCGTTGGGTCTGTGCAACCATCGGTGTCCAATTCACAAGCGATGTTGAACTGGAAGTTACCTTGACCGGCAGCGAATCCACCAACACGAATCAGGTAGGTTGTACCTCCAACCATTGTAAATGATGTGAGCGACAAAGTTCCTGTTCCACCGTCATCATCACCGGTAACGCAAGTAAGCGCTCCACAAGAACCCGTGTAAACGTGGATTTTAGTGTCATAATCTGACGCACCTTCTGTATCCAAAGTACAGGTACCGCCAGCCGGTGCGGTAAAAGAATACCAGTACTGGCCACCTGTACCAACAGTAGTGATACACGTAGGCGCTCCCGAAGTAGCGTTGTCATTTGTAACTCCGGTGGTAGCACCGAACACTGTTTCACCACATGATATCACCGTTGGTGAATCACATGTGAATTGAGCGAAAGCACTGCCCCAACAGAGCGATGCAACGATCATTAAGAACGAACTTAATCTCGTAAAAGTTTTCATCAAAAATCTGGTTTTGGTTAATACACTCACAATAACGTTTTACTTAACAGCACCAAGGTGCTTTTGCACTTCAAAGACCTCCTAAACAACATGAATCAATGCGAATCGTAGATAAACGAACTATGAAAAAGCGGTCAACTCGGTCAAAAAGTGAGCGCAAGATAGAAGAAGAGTTTGTCGAATTACCAAATTGTTCGGAAAAAAATTTTTCTTTCTAATTTCCTTCCTGGAATCGACGGGCTCCTAGCGCCCCCACATTTCGGCATGCCAGCTTGCTCTAAACGGCTTTAGAAGTGAATCGTGGAGCTGCTCAACATTGGAAATTGTAGTGTCCACCACAAGCGTTTCATCATTGACTACCAGCGCTTTTCGTAAAGCCCAGAACGTATGAAGCGGCGCTTCATTGAGCGCTTCATTTGACTGATACAATATTGTGGTTCTCTGAAAAAAATCCACATTCCGAGATTCCGATAGCTGCTTTACAAACTGAACGGATTTGTCAATGCCGCAACCGCTGGCCTTGGCTTGCGCTTCATCAGCAGCTATAGCAAGTATTCGATTGAAGTACATTCCGCAAGCGGCATCCATATTCGCCCCATGCGAACTCCAGCCTTGCAAAAAGACCTCGGTTTCTTGAAGTATTGATGACACTTCCTGGTCGTTTAGGAAACGACTCGCCGTGTACAACCAAACTCTTGCTGCTCCGGGCATTTGCTGCATCGATTTCATGATGATTTAGTTGATTTGGTTTGTTGCCATAACACAGAAGCCGGCCAAATTATCATGGAAGGAATAATCGATTGCAAAGCACCCAAAATTTTGCGGCTTAGCGCATAAGTATGGACCTCCAAGCTGCCTCCCCGACCTGCAACGAATAATAAGAAAGCGATGACAGACAAGGACAAATACGACCAAGCAAGGAGACTTCCGGTTGCTGACTTTACATTGAGCGCAAACAAAACGACCCAATTAAGCAAAAGAAACCACCCAATAAAAAAAAACGTTATTCCCCATTTCAGAGCATTCAATTCACTTCTATTGAAGCTATATAGCCAGGAAACCGTTTGGTGGTTGTGATAATAATCGAAAGGTGTGTCGAGTCTTGTTTGTTCAATCCATTGCTCCCTTTGCTCAGGAGTTGCATCATAATAGCCGGGTATTTGATCCCCTCTTTCCAGGAGATAGTTTACGCTAATCTTGATTTTTTCCTGATAGAAACCTGAGACCAGGGCAATGACTATAATAACTATTACAAGTGCTATCTTTTTCATGCACTAGACCAGCTTTTTTCCGTAAGGTGAAAATTTTTGAACCCAAAGCATCCACAATCCAAAAACATAGGCATACACCAAAATGGTAAACGTATAGTCGTGATTGAAAGAGAGCCATTCTTCATTGACACTCATAATAACAGCCAATCCAACAATGCGAAGAACATTGAGGTAATAAACACTCAATGCCCCAATAGGAATGAACCAAGCCTTGTGTTTCCATGGGCCGGGGAATGCTACTATGAAGAAGGTAAACAATGCATAAAGAACAACACCGTCGCAAGGAGCACCAATTGTCACTCCTTTGGAACCCTCAATTCCAATGTGTTCTCTGAACAGAACATCCGCTGATGAGTAATAGGTAGTATCGTAGCCCATGAGATGAAGTGTAACTTCTGCGCACTGAACCAACGAATCGATTACAACCTGATCAAAATGGGTATAAGGATGCAAGTAAAACTCGTATAAACCATACCAGCACAGATAAAGGCCTATACTCAGAATCAAAAAACGTACGAGCGGATTTCCTGCAAGATCACGAAACATTAGGACTTCTTACGAGACATGTCATACGACTTTTTGCCACCGTAAGCCAACCCTGCAGCTATCAATAAACTGACACCACCATCGATTGGACAAACAGGACCGAATGGACCTCCGCATGGAGGACCTCCGGGAACACCCGGTTGAGCATGGAGCGCAATAGCGCTTCCTATGGCCAAAACGGTAAAAATTATGCGAACTGACTTTTGCATGTAAAAAACGTTTTCGATGAGCAAATGTAAATAAAGTTTTCGGCTAAAAAAAGTTTACCGGCTTCGAATGGTTACTTTTAACGTGTGGGAGTCCTCCTTAGAGTATATTTGCCTTCCTACCACACGACCAAAACCAACTATGTCGACTACGACCCCTGCTCCTCAAAAAACCAATTTTCTTGATGCAGATGATTTGAGACCAATCATCAAATTCATCAATAAAAACTGGTACTTGATGATTCTTTTCTCGGGAATAGGTTGGTTGTTCGCCATGTTCTACACCCACCGGTTGCCGAACATATACGCTGCCAAAACGGAAATTTTGTTGAAGTCGTCCGAGACCTACGACTACCAAACTCAGATTTTCAAGGACATCGGATATTATTCTCTCATCCAAGACATCACGAACCAAAAGCGCATCCTGAGTTCGTATGATCTTATCGGTAAGGTCATGGATCGTGTAGACTTCACCCAGAGTTATTTCCTCGTGGGTAGGGTAAAAACCGAACAAGTCGACCGCTTTGCTTACTTCGATGTTCTATGCGATTGGAGAATGCTCGACAAAAGACTTTTCGGAAAGCCATTCAACTTAAAAATCATTGATTTAAACAAGTACACTATCAGTTACGTGCTGAATGGAAATAAGCTTACCCATGAGTTTGAATTTGGTAAGCTGAACGAAGATGTGAATTTCAATATCCGGGTTGATCTTTTGCCCAGGGTGGATGAAGTAAGTTTGAAAAGCATTCAAGAACAAAACTTCCAGTTCACCGTGCAGCATCCTGA
>JBKCGW010000165.1:0-26736 GCA_046303175.1 Flavobacteriales bacterium | reverse complement strand
TGGTTTGGAGATTCAGTGGGAGTAATGCCTGCCTTTGGCGAATTCACCGGAACCCATACCATTCAACCCAAAAAAGGCGATCAGGTTTTCGTGATAGCTGAAAACCGCGTAATGCAAATTGGCTGATTAAAATTTGATTTCCTTCACCAGCTTTCCACTTCGCCAGTGCTCTTCTTTGATCTTTTTGCCTGAGTCCGAATAGTGCGTGGAAACTCCATTCTCTTTGCCATTGCTATAGGTCTCGGAGGTCTTTAACTTACCATTTGCATGGTAGAATTGCCACAACCCGTGCTCTACATTGCGTTTGTAGCTGCCCACCCAATTCACCTTCCCATCGGAATAGAACACTTCCTCTTTAACGAGGTATCCTGTCTCCTTATCAAAATAAAGCACAACGTGCTCCTTTCCGTTGGTGTGCTTTCGCATCACCCGACGTTCGGTAGGGATATCCTGGAAAGCCAACAGGCTCGTCAGACTAAGAATTAGTAAAATCGTTCGAATCGTGCACATATAGCAACCACTTGTACCCGGCAAAACCTCAAAAGGTTACCTAGGGATTGATAATCACGGAAAAATTACCGGAGCAATTGAGATCCCCGGGCACCGGCGCACCGTCTTCCAGCTGATTGAGAGTTAGTTGAAAGCTCACCGATTCCGTTCCACCGGCAGCAGGGGCAGCACCCACCTGAACGACCGCGTTTACCGGCACATACTGACGTAAAGTATCTGTTGGGTCATTCGGATTAAACTCATCCACCCAAGCTTGAAATTCGTTTTCACCGCTTTGAGCATCAATACTGAAATTTCCACCCGATCCAATATCGGGAATCTCAATCCATGCGCTCAACCCGTGGGCTTCCTGCTCACCATCCAAGGTCACATCTGCTGTAATGTAGTACCGACGTGATTTTGCATTGGTCGAGTCCGTTAGGATATAGGTTGTTCCTAATAACGGATACTCTTCCCCTTGCCAGGACAGAGTTCCGCAGGCACAATCGTAAGGAACCGCAACATAATCGGGTGTTTTTTTGCAGGAAACCAAAATGGCCGCTCCGATTAGAAAAACACTAAGACATAAGATGTTTCGCATATTCACAAAAATGTGATGCCAAAATACTGCAAAACCAGCAGGCTAAACCACACGCAAAAAGCATTAATTAACCGACTCGTTCAAATAACTAAGCAGCTCTTTCAAATAGTTAATTAAGCTAATTGTCGCCTCATTCGCTCTGTCTGTATTTCCCTCCGCAGCCGCTCGCTCCGCAGCATATGCCAGCTGATAACCGTGTTTAAAGTGTAGACTCGACATGGAGCCTGCCTGATAGTGCGAGCGCTCCTCCATCAACTTAAAATCGCGTTCTTCAATAGACTGTTCCAACAAAACAATTTCACCGGGTAGTCGCTCTTTAAAAATACCCACAATTTTGTCTGCGTAGGTTTTGCTGATGTTTAACTCCAACGCACGCAACACCTCACCGAAATCATCTTCTGCAAGCTTTGCCCGTTGCACCGGTGTCTTTTTATACTTCGAAATAGCACTAATCAACCCGTCCTCTGTGTAGGGCTTGGAGATATAATCATTCATTCCTGCCTCTCTGCATTTTAGGCGTTCACTGGCCATGGCGTGTGCCGAACAAGCGATTATGGGCGTTTCGATTTTAACATCATTCCGCAATGCCAACGTAGTGGTAATGCCGTCCATAATGGGCATCTGAATATCCATTAAAATCACGTCATAGACCTTATTCTTCAACATGTCCAACGCTATTCGGCCATTTGCTGCTATATCAACACTTGCCTTATGCTTCAGCAAATAAGTTTCCGCTAGAATTTGGTTGTGCTCATTATCTTCTACCAACAATATTTTCATATCATCCAACCGATTCTTCTCAGCAACTACCGCTGGACCGTTCAGGCTCTTAATTTCCTGTTCAGTTGCCATAGGATATTCTAAGGTGAAACGAAACGTCGATCCGAATCCGGGCTCACTCTCCACCTCCAAATGTCCATTGTGAAGCTCAACCAATGACCTTACGATGTTCAACCCCAAACCCGTGCCGCCATAAACACGCGTCGTATAACTCTCAGCCTGCGTAAACCGCTCAAAAATTAAGTCGAGTTTATCCTTGGCAATGCCTATTCCTGTGTCCTTCACCTCAAAATAAATAGCGACTTTGTCAGCCGTTCGAGACGTCTCCAACACACGCAAATCGACGCTACCCTTGTCCGTAAACTTCACAGCATTTGAAATAAGATTTTGCAGTATTTGCGAAAGGCGGGTTTCATCGCCCACCACTACATCGGGAATTTCCTGGTCATAGCTGAATAGCAGCTTAACACCTTTCGATTTCGCTTTGAGCGTATGCATTTGGACTACCTGCCGAGCTACCTCTTCAATTCGGAAGGGCGAATTTTCCAGATCCAATTTACCGCTCTCCAACTTAGAAATATCGAGAATATCGTTGATAAGCACACTCAGCTTCTTTGATGCGTTGCCTATAAAATCGACATTTTTACGCTGTTCTTCCGTCAAGGTAGTCTGCGATAGGATATCATTAAACCCTATAATCGCATTAAGCGGAGTTCTGATCTCGTGGCTCATATTGGCTAGGAAAATATCCTTTGCCTTTGACTTTTCGGCCTCAATTTGACTTTCAATGAGGTTCTTTTCCATCTCCTTCTTCTGTGTCACATCCGTAGCCGCAGCGTAAATCAGTTGTGACTCTTCATCAAACGTTGCGGTCCAACTCAATGTGATATACTCTCCCGATTTTTTTACATACAGATTCTCAAAATTTCGCGATGTACCCCCTCGGAACATGAATTCCATTTCCTCGATCGTTCTCTCGCGGTCATCGGGATGCACCATATCCAGAAAGGGTCTTGCTTGCAACTCAGCATCACTATAACCCAATGCAGTATTAAATGACCTACTGTTTCTTAAAATGTATCCTTCCTTGGAGCAGATACAGAAAATGTCTACGGCCAAACTAAAAAATCGCTGGACCTCTTCCTCCTGCCTCTTGCGATCCGTTATATCCTGTGTGGTTCCTTGTAATGACACAACTTCATTATTCTCATCTATCACCGGACTACCTGTAACAACCAAAACTTTCGAGCGTCCATCCGGCAAAACAATGCGCTCCTCAAACGAAAACTCCTTGCGAGCAGCCAATGCAGCTGCTGCAATTGCATCGTTTCGTTGCACATCCTCTGGGTGGAGTAGCTCATGATACCTCTTATAGTTCAAAACTTTTCCTTCGATGGGTAGTTCGTAAATATGGTAAAGCTCATCCGACCAGTGGACTTCGTTGGTCTTCATGTCATAATCCCAAGTACCCAACTTAGCAATGGATTGCGCCTTGATTAACTTACGTTGAATTAATTGTGCTTCGTGCTCAGCGGCAGCGCGCTCCTGCAGATTTTTCAAAGCGATTATCATCGTACCGCAGGTAGATAGGAACGGCTGTAAAAACTCCTGATCGCCATCTGAATACCCACCCTTCTTGTTGGCAAGCCCCATCATACCGATGAGATTCCCATTACTGTCCTTAATAGCAAGTCCCAAATAGCATTTCAACGGCGGGTGGCCGTGAGGGATACCACCTCGGCGTGTGTCGTTCGACGGATCATTCGTTATAACGGATTCGCCGGTCTTTAGTGTATATCCAAACAAGGTGTTGTGGTTGGTGAAGACCATTCCCTTTTCCTCATACTTTTTGTATAACTCACGAGTCTCATCATTCCATGAAATATCGGTTATCGCGAATGTTCGGAGAGCAGTCTTTTCTTCTTGAAGGAATACTTCACCTATAAATCCATACTCGCTGTTTGTTACCTTCAGTACATATTCGAGCATCTTCTTAAACAGGGTGCGCTTGTTCTCGGGCGATTGAATGAAATCTTCATTAATCTCTTGTAGCACCTTGAGCAATTGCTGGGATGCATTCAAATCAGCCACGTTCTTGCGCATACTGAGCAAATGCACCACGGTAGTTGCAAGGAAAACCAATGAGTTCTCTTGCATTTGCGTCAGTTTAATGGGCTTAGTATCGAGAATGCACAGCGTACCGACGTTCACACCCTCCGGCATTCTAAGAGGAACACCGGCATAATATCGCCAATGCGGCTCGCCCGCCACAAAAGGATTCTCCTTAAACTGATCGTAAATAAGCGTGTCCTCAATTTCAAACATGCCTTCTCCTGCGATGGTGTATTGACAAAACGAATCGCATCGTCTAACCTCATCTCTCAGGCCACCCAATCGTGACTTCAGCCATACGCGATCCTCATCAACGAACGTAATGAGTGCAGTGCCCGCATTCGTTAGTGCAACTGCTACCCGTGTGATATCCTCGTAGAGTTCATCAACAGGTGTATCCAAAATCTCTAATGAATGCAATACCTGCAGACGCTTAGCCTCCACATCGGGGGCAATTTCTGCACTGAACTTTTGGGAAACGACTTGATCCATGGTGGAGAATTATTGGTGTGGTGAATTATGACTGCCAAAGCACTATACACAATAGACTCCCCCGACTGAGTTACGTCAGTATTTCACGTGAGATGAATCAACATAATAATGTTTTAGCGCGAACTAACGGCCATCGCAGACCTGCGCTTAAGCCGAATTTCCGTTCTTCGGTTAATTGCATACTCCGGCTCTGTGCATTGCACGCCATCCACGCATTCGTTGAGTGGCTGCAACTCTCCCATTCCCTCGTATTGAAAACGCTCTCCCGATAAGCCTGTGCTGCTTAAGAACCCAATCGCTGCCTTGGCGCGTTGCTGAGAAAGCTTTAAGTTGTAATTCGCATCGCCTCGTGAATCAGTATGTGAGCGCAGTTCGAGTGTTATTCCTTCATTTCTTTCCATGATAATAGCAAGCTGATCAAGCTGACGTCTCGATTCTGAAGTCAGTTGAGCACTGTTGTAATCATAGTAAATTCGATTGATAACGAATAAATCTTGTGGCGACACCTGAATGGTATCATTGAATTCGTTCACCAGCGTGATGGCATCCTCTGCACCGATGCGCGTGTAGTTTATTTCCGCATTCAACACCGGCAAATCAATTTTCTCGCCGCGGGAAGTGATTATGGCATGCTTGGCCTCGGTATTATCCGACAAGCGCATAACATACTTCAACTGAGGATCGAGCTTGGTAAAACGAAATTTCCCCGAATCATTCGTGTACGCAACCGCGACGGGTTCACCCTTTGAATTCAAAATGGTGATTGGCTCGCCACGACCAATATCTCCCGGCTTTTCCTCGTAAAGTTGACCTTCAAAACTCAGGTTCAAGATGCTTTCATCGCTAACCAAGAGCGGATTGGATTCGCTGAAGCGAAACGGAAGCAGCTCAAGCATTGCAAGTCCCTTCACATTGAACCTTACCTCGGTGAGTTTATTTCCTGCCGGATCCTTCACCACGAGAAAGCAATTCGACATGGCCTCCTGCTGCGATGCATTCATTTGAAAGGTGTATACCTGATTCAACCGCAACGCCCGAATATCCAACATTCCCTGTGCATCGGTAGGTACAATTTGTACGATTTCACCTGCATCATTGCGCACGGTCAACTCTACGCCATTCATGGGGAGACCGTTGCACTCAAGTTGGGCGGTCATGTCGTGCAACTCTTCGGGGCGAGCATCGCGAGAGACCAGATAGCAATCATCACCTCCTTTGCCACCAGCCCTGTTCGATGTCAGGATGGCCTTATCATCGCTCAAGAACAACAAGCAAACATCGTCGGCTGCACTGTTGATGGGAGCTCCTTCGGCTATTGAACTCTTCCACTGACTTCGACCCAGAGCGCGACGAATGTCATACCCACCCCAGGTACCTTCGGTATTCGTTGCGTAATAAATATCATCCTGGTGGAAGGTTGGGAAAATCTCATGATTCGCTGAGTTCACTCCCAAGCCAAGATTTTCCGGTTGTGACCAACCCTCCTCGGTTTGTGCGCAGTACCAAATATCCATGCCACCATACCCACCTGATCGGTTACTTGAAAACACGAGTATTCGCCTCGACGGCACATAATGAGGATGCGTGAAATCGGCATTACAATCCACTACCGAAAGAAGCTGCGGAGCTTCCCAACGCCAACCATTCCATTGACTTGAATACAGCTTCAACCTCGAACCTTCGGCCTTTCCAAAATTCTGCACGGAAGAAAAAAACAACAGGGAATCATCAGGCGAATAACTGGCAGGTCCGATGTCTTGTAGGGCACCACGGAAAAATGCACGCTGAGAAGTCCATTTCGAAAAATCGATACCCCGTTGCCAAGATTGCAATGAATAACGGGGCTTTTCGCTCCATTGATAATCACTCACCAAATCAGAACTACCGGCGGTCATCACTATGAGCTCATCATTCATCACTCCGCATGCGAGTTCATCACCATCAGAATTTAAATCGAACAGTGGTTTCATACTATACGTTTCCTGTGCCGACACACACACCGGCAGGAAAAGAACTATGAATATGACAACTCTCTTTACCATAATCAGAAGTATCGAACGGAGCCTGCAGCTCTTTTATGCAGTGTATATCCCAGAAATAGTTCGGCAGAGCTCTGATTGCTATTCAGAAGTCGACCTGCAGTATTATCATAGCTCAAGCCTATTCTGAATTGCTCATTCACCATCCATGAAGCCAGTAATTGCCATGCAGAACCAAGGCGATAACCACCACCAAACCAATATTTGTTGCGGTACAAATAGAACGCGTTGAACTCTGCCTGCCATTGCGCCGACTCAGACCATTTGATTTGAGTCGAAATTTCTATCAAATCCTTTTCGCCAATAGGCTGAATGTAACCGGCCACTGCATTCATGTTTCTGTATAAACGTGCAAGCGATCCGGAAGAAGAATTCATCGATGTTGTATTCAGTGTGCCCGACTCAACGCCTGCGAATACGCGCTTAGAAGTGAACATACATGCTGCGCCTACTAAGGGCGTTACATATGCAGGCCCCAATTGGTTCAGTTGCGCATCGTTCATGTCGGCTGCATTCAATTCCGCCCGATCGATTGCTGACCTGAGTATACCGCCGGTAATTGCGAAGGACAAGCTTCCTCCCAAAACATTCATTCGATATGCTGCAGCACCCTTTGCCATTTGCTGTCGGCGCGCTCCGATACGATCAGAAACCACGCGAAATCCTACACCTATGCGGTTTCCTGCCAAAGGAGTATGCACAGAGAATTGATCGGTAACAGGTGCTCCCTCCAAACCAATCCACTGTGACCGATGCCTGACAGCCATACTCAGCGTATTGTGATTACCTGCGTACGCACTGTTGGCATCAAACAAGTTGAATTGATATTGTGTGTAGGACCACTCTTGCTGGGCAATTGAAACGCACGACAGAGCAAACGCTAATAGCGCGAAAAGCAGTGCTCGTAGTTTGTATGGATAGATCGCTTTTATCATCGCAACAGCTCTATGTAACCAGTGAATTCTCCGGCAGCTATCTTCAATCGATAGAAGTACGTTCCATCGGGTAGAGCATTCCCATCAGAAGATTGACCATTCCAGGAAATATCTTCGTTGTTGTAGTTTTTAGCCTTCCATACCTCGGCTCCCCAGCGATTCAAAATGACAACTTCATTTTCTGAAAATTCGGATGCGCCGATGTTGCCAATCTTCCAGAAATCATTATTGCCATCACCATTCGGAGAGCAGTAATTATAAAAAAGGAGTCCGCACGGAATGGACGCGACTTCCATTCCATCGAAATCATACGTTTTCTCGAATGTGCAACCCGTATTCGACTCCAATCGCAATACGTGCACGTTGTCAGTGAGCTGTGCGGTAAAGTTGGCCGGCACACCATCCCAAAACACACGGATGGAGTCAGCATTGTCGCAACCAAATGTTTGGATAACAGAGGCCGTAATATGTCCGGAGCACTCATCGCGTTTGAACTCCATCGTTGGATACAAATTCGACCCACCCTCTGTTTGTTCGAATCCCGGAGTGAAGATGGTATTGGTATTATTCATTGTACCAAAGTCAATTTGACCCGCGGTTGAATTAATGCACAACTCATCGCAAGCACGTATTGAAAAGCACGACATGGTTTGACGACCCAAGACATATTGCGCCTGAGTTGACAACGAAAACACGAATACCAGTAAAACAAACAATACTCTATTCATGGTAATGGTCGATTACATACCAGTCTTGCCCGTCGCTAATAATGGTCAGATATTCTGCGGTATTGCTATCCATTACGTAGCTCGTCAAACCGTCTATTGTTTCACCGGCAAACGGAGTAACTGTAAGATCATTCGCCGTTAGGGCACCCTGGAAAAACTTTCTGAATTTGTAGGTCCTTCCTGCACAAGAAGAAGCCGGCATCAAGAGCAACTGAATATCGCCGGCAGCAACATCACCAATAATGACTGTTTTATTGGCCAGTGTCAAGTCGCTATTCAAATCATAGACACCCGTATTTATCTTGCTCACACCGACAGCAAATGAACCGTTCACCTGGAGTGTGCTTTGTGCATTGGGAGTATTAATTCCAACCGATTGATTGGTTGTAAAGACAGACTGTTGATTCTCGTTCCATGTTGCGTAGGCGATGGACGATAAATTGACCATGCTGGCGTGATCATTTTCTTGAATGGTGAGCAGGTGATCAGCGCTCAGATATGACTGGCTTATCAACTCATCATCCAAGTTTTCTGTCAACACGGAAGAAAGATCTACACCAAACGTAACGCCTTGTTCGGTTAGTTCGAGTGTAGTTCCATTCATGGTAAAATCGTCAATCAACTCATTCTGTGTATCTCCGTCTGCCTCATTCACAACAGACCCTGCCCTTGTTGAGTAATATGAATAGGGAACAGCAAGAATCTGTGATACTCCCACCACTTGAGGAATTGAACCGGGTTGTCCGGCACTAACCTCCAAGAAATAATCATCCGTTTCCCATTGTATTTCACCCAGAGAATTAAAAATACCTTGTCCTGTGGGAATGCCATCCCCTATGAGTGTGCTGAACAAGCCGAATTGGTCGGTTTGAACCAGGTTGTGATTCTCCGAATAAACCACCTCACCATCCGATGATGATTTATGAATGGTAAAATTGACGGATACACTTTGGTCCACCAATTCATTTCCTTGTGTATCCCGAACAACGGCCTGATAGGATATTTTTCCCGGTGCCAATTGCGCCGCAACGAACGTGCAAGTAACAGAGAGCACGGCGGCAAATACGAGTTTAATCATGAGGGTCTTTCAGCTAAGTTGTAGCACGCAAAATAGGCTCACTGAAGAGGCGATTTCTACTGAAGACCATTAAGTATTAACGTTCGCACGTGAACATCTCTGAAGAAAGATGTTAGTCTGCGGAATTATTAGCCGACCAATTTTGGGCAACCTCTTCGAGCTGGGTATACCACTCTTCCCCAAATCGACGAATCAGAGGTTCCCTCAAGAATCGAAACACAGGTACTTTCAAAGATTTTCCGCAAGCGCAAGCAGGTTCACACACCTGCCAGCGATGATAATTTACAGCCACATATTCCTTAAGATTGGCCAACCGAATGGGGTATAAATGACAAGAAATGGGCTTCTTCCAGTTAGTTTTACCCGAATTATAAGCTTCCTCTAAGGCACATTTAGCAATTCCCCTGTCATCGAACGTCACGAAAACACATTCACCGTGGTTCCCTACCAGCGAAGTAACAAACTCGCCGTCCGCATCCACTGTGTATGGACCATCTTTATCAACTACCTCTATACCCTCTTTGCGCATGAAGGGCTTCACTGCTTCTAGATTTTCTTCAATCAGAAGTAGTTCTTCCTTTTCGAGTGGGGCACCACTTTCACCTTCAATGCAGCATGCACCTTTGCATGCATTTAAATCGCATACAAACTGCTGATCGAACAAATCTTCGCTCACCAGCGTATTCCCTACGATTATCATGATTCCGAAGAATATTCCTGAAGGGTCTTCTCAATAATGGAAACACATTCCATCAGTTGATCCTCTGTAATAACCAGCGGTGGAGCAAAACGAATGATGTTGCCGTGAGTTGGCTTTGCCAACAAACCGTTTTTCGCAAACGCCAGACACAGATTCCATGCGGTTTTACTATCCGGAGAATCGTTCACAACAATGGCATTGAGCAATCCTTTTCCTCTCACCAAAGTGACCAACGAGTTGGATGCAATGATGCGGTTCATCTCCTTTCTGAAGAGTTGTCCTAAACGTTCTGCATTCTCAGCCAACTTTTCATCGCGCACAACTCCAAGCGCAGCCACAGCAACTTTGGCCGCAAGCGGATTGCCACCGTAGGTACTTCCATGTTGGCCCGGTTGAATGCACAACATCACTTCATCGGACGCAAGTACCGCGCTTACAGGATAAATACCACCGCTTAGGGCCTTACCCAAAATGAGCACATCCGGTTTCACACCTTCGTGATCACACGCCAGCAGACGACCCGTGCGAGCAATTCCCGTCTGAATTTCATCTGCAATGAATAACGCCCCTGCGCTTTTACAGAGTTCAAATGCACCTTTGAGATAACCATCATCGGGAACAACGACTCCTGCCTCACCCTGCATGGGTTCTATCAGAAAACCTGCAACGGTAGGATCCTTCAGCGCGTGCTCGAGTGCCGACAAATCGTTGTAAGGAATGGTCACAAAACCACCTCCGAACGGACCAAAATTCCCTTTGGAGTCAGGGTCAGTTGAAAACGAAACAATCGTGGTTGTACGTCCGTGAAAATTGTGCTCACAAACCACAATCTTCGCCATATTCTCGGCGATTCCCTTTTTCTCATAAGCCCATTTCCGGCAGATTTTAATGGCCGTTTCAACGCCTTCAGCGCCCGTATTCATAGGCAATACACGATCGAAGCCGAAAAATTCGCAGATATACTTCTCGTAAGGGCCGAGCGAACTGTTGTAGAACGCACGACTGGTCAGAGCCAGCTTGGATGCCTGGTCAATAAGTGCTTTTGTGATTACCGGATGACAATGACCTTGATTGACTGCGGAATAGGCCGAAAGAAAATCATAGTATCGCTTACCGTCCACATCCCACACATAGACCCCTTCGCCTCTGTCGAGTACAACCGGCAGCGGATGGTAGTTGTGGGCTCCGTACTTTTCCTCCAAATCCATGATAGATGCGGCGGAGGACGATGGATGAGACAAGATAGTCATGAGTGCAATTTTTGCGAAGATACGATGGACCACGCTGAACTAATTTGATTTCAAAATGGAACATTCCCTCAGCACAGATGGGCTAAAAGCGTTATTTTCGCGACACAAAACAAATTCTATACACCAATGGCAGGAAAAGTAACCTTTACCATGATTAAGCCCGATGCAACCTCAGCAGGGCATACCGGAAAAATCATCGACAAAATCCTTGAAGCTGGTTTCACCATCAAGGCAATGAAATGGACTCAACTCAGCAAAGAAGAGGCAGGAAAATTCTATGAAGTTCACAAAGAGCGTCCGTTCTATGGTGAATTGGTAGACTATATGACCAGCGGACCAATCGTGGCGGCTATTCTAGTGAAAGACAACGCTGTGGAAGACTTCCGCAACTTGATTGGTGCTACAGATCCACAGAAAGCAGCAGAAGGCACAATACGCCGCATGTTTGCAACCAGCATTGCAGCCAATGCAGTTCATGGCAGCGACAGCGACGAAAACGCTCTCATCGAGGGTGCTTTCTATTTCAGCACACGCGAGCACGCATAATCTAAACGTTAATCTAATTCATGAATAAGATCAAAGTAGCCAACCCCATCGTTGAGATGGATGGCGACGAAATGACCCGCATTATTTGGAAATTCATCAAGGACAAGTTGATTTTTCCTTACCTCGAATTGGACATTAAGTATTTCGATTTAGGGATGGAAAACCGCGACGCCACAGATGATAGAGTTACCGTAGAAAGCGCCGAAGCTACCTTGAAGTATAATGTAGCTGTAAAATGTGCGACCATTACTCCCGACGAAGCTCGTGTGAAGGAGTTTAGCTTGAAAAAAATGTGGAAAAGCCCAAACGGCACCATACGCAACATTGTGGGTGGAACCGTTTTCCGTGAACCCATTATCTGCAAGAACATTCCTAAGCTAGTGCCCGGTTGGACAAAGCCAATCAATATTGGTCGCCATGCTTTCGGAGATCAATACCGCGCCACCGATTCAGTTATTAAAGGAAAAGGAAAACTGACAATGACTTTCACACCCGAAGACGGTGGAGAAACCAAATCATGGGAGGTTTACAACTTCGAAGGTGATGGCGTTGCACTTAGCATGTACAATACCGACGAGAGCATCTACGGTTTTGCTCGCAGCTGCTTCAACCAAGCCATCATGCGCAAGTGGAATCTTTATTTCTCCTCTAAAAACACTATTCTCAAAGCGTATGATGGTCGCTTCAAAGACATCTTTGAAGAGGTGTATCAGAACGAGTTCAAGGGTACGTTTGCTGAATTGGGAATTACCTATGAACACCGTCTAATCGACGATATGGTAGCCTTCTGTTTGAAGAGCGATGGCGGCTTTGTGTGGGCTTGCAAAAACTATGACGGTGATGTGCAGAGTGATATTGTTGCCCAAGGATTCGGTTCATTGGGATTGATGACTTCAGCGCTCATTACACCCGATGGCAAAACCATGGAGGCTGAAGCTGCTCACGGCACAGTGACCCGTCACTACCGTCAGCACCAACAAGGCAAGAAAACATCTACAAACCCTATCGCATCCATTTTTGCTTGGACACAAGGATTGGCTCATCGTGCTAAACTCGACGGCAATGCAGATTTAGCGAACTTCACGAAGACACTCGAGCAAGTGTGTGTTGATTTAGTGGAGAGTGGCAAGATGACGAAGGACTTGGCTGTTTGCATCCACGGTGACCAAACCAAGGAGGAACACTACTTGACAACAGAAGATTTCCTCGATGCCATTGACGCAGAATTGCGCAATCGCATGACGAAATAAAAATCTTCGGGACATAAAAAAACCCTCGCAATGCGAGGGTTTTTTATTTATATCAGATTATCGATTACTTGCCATTGGCCATCTTCTCCATTTCCTTTTCGAAGGTGTCCTTGAACTTTTCGTAGTTGTAGTCAGCCTTCAGCTTCTCATTCTGAGAAAGACCTGAATTGTATGCGTCGGCAATTTTAGAACCGCTCAATTCAATCGCTACATAACTAACGAATGTTCCGTTTTCACGCTGAGTGAGCTTCTCACAAATTTCAATTGCACCGCGAAGCTCTTGGTCAACTACTGTGCGAGCCATTTCCTGGAAAGTCTCAGTTACTTCTTCTTTGTTATTAAACTCGGTTGAGTTTACGTAGTTGTCGCCAACGATTTTCATTGTGCTGCTGATAGTCTTAGCAAGCTCTGACTGTGCATTCGAGCGTGCCTTCTTCTTAGCTGTTTCGCGGTCCATGCTCTCACCGGTAGCGGTAGCGCGGAAAGCGTCTTTGTTGCTTTGATATTGCTCACCTGTGCAGTATTCATTGATAAGCACCTCGCCGGTTGGCTTTGGAGTTTCAACAGCTTTCTTATTCTTCTTACAAGAAGTAGCCATGATTGCTACAACTGCTACAAGCATTACGAGTGTAAAATGACGGGTTTTCATAGGAAATAAATATTAATTATTCGTTGTTTGGTTTTGCTAATGTAATTTCTACAATCATGCCAAAAGAATTTTCACATTAAAATTATAAAATCGACTGAAGCAACTTTGGGGTTACCTGTTGCTCAATTTTCTCCTTGCCTTTTTTATACGCCTCAATTCCTGCCGCATCTCTATTCAGTTGGAGTCCCTTGATAGACGACAATGTTTCGCTGAATGCCACTTCACCGTTTTTTCTGTTTTTTACTATCAGATTCATTTCTAAAAACACCACCACAAAACCATTTGCTTGTCCGCCCTCCTTCGTGTTTGACTCAATAGTGGCAACGAAATCAGCCTCGCCGGAATTTCCAGCAATGCGGAAACCCTTGGCAACAAGAGCACCTGAAAGAGCCGCCTGAAGAACCTTACCTGAAGACAACGCATCAAAATTCGATTCAGCAGAGTTAACATAAAAAGAAGGAAGAACAGACTCAATAGGCAGCACCTTCTGATCGGTTTTGAAGGATTGTATAAATCCATCCTGAACCTTCTGGTCCAACTCCTGCACCTTGAGTTTACTCAAGTCCAACTGAATTGTTAGAACATTGCCTTGCGTGGTAAAGCTTACATCGTTGACCGGAACCGAAGCGCTGCCAACTTCTGTAGTAAGAACATCCGCCCGGTGAGGGCCTTGAGATTTTTCATAGTTGTAGCGAACGGTAAGACCCTTTACCGCGCGACCATCTAACTTCACTGTTGCCAATACCTCCTGCGAAAAGCGATTATCGGAGGTAAGTAAGACCTTGTTTTTATCTACTGCAACTTGAAGCTTTCCGCACATGCTCTGCATTGCGCTGAAGATCTCATTATCGAGATAAACCTTACCATCAGCAGTGAGAAACTCATTGCTTTCATTCCAATATTCCTTGAGTGCGAATATGCCACGCATGTATAGATCGAACGCTGCAGTTACATTCGCATTCTTCTCTGCCTCAATTCCCTTTTGATAGAAGTCATTGGCAAGGTTTAGAGCGGCTGACTTCTTAGCCATTTTCTGAGCTTGATAACGACCCTTATCCAATCGATAATACACCCAGAATTCATTCTTGTTTTCCCAAGTTCCTGCTACTTCATATTCTTCAATTTTCGCATCTGTAGAGGTTGACACGTTTGAAATAAACTCTTCGCTAAAGCTTTTATTCACCTCGAGAGAATTCAAGAACGTTTGTCCTTGAACTCGCACGCTAATCTCAGAGGCCAAATCATTCAAAGCGTTTTTCTTAGCAATCGTTTGATAATCGTATGGCTGACTGAATTTGCTGCACGACCCAACACCAATGTAATGAGAGCCCGAATGGGGACGGTTTCCAACCCAATCAGGAGGTGGTACCTCTACCGTTGATGCGCGACTGGCCGAAACTGTTTCCTTCTTTCCTCCGCACGACGCAACGAGTATCATGAGAATAGAAAAAGCAACGATTTTAAATAACTTCATTTTACAATCTCCTTTACTGCTTTATCAATTGTCCCCGTCATCTGTGCAGAAATTTGATCAAATAATGCGTTCGAGATTTCCGCAGATGATTTTATCTCTTGACGCGCATTCATCATAGCCATCAATGCTTTTCGATCATTCTGATTCATATTAGGACCACCTTGTCCTGCAGGCCACAAAGCATTCACATCTCCATCAAAACGGCCATAGATGACCTCATCGTTCAATGTCTTTTCAATGATTTCAGTGGCGATTATTTCGCCCGTTTTGATGTTCGTCAATTTGAATTGAAACGAAACGGTGCATGAATTGGAATTGTAATACTCCATGAAAGTGCAGGGCTTATACAGCGTTTGCATGTAATATTTCCCATCCGTTCTGTTCAATACCCGCTCCTGATAGGTGGTGTATCCTTCGCGTTGCTTGCTCCGCAAGGTTCCTTTCTTTTCGGAATAACCCAACACGGTTCCTGTGAGAATAGCCTTTGCTCCTATTAACTCACCCACTGTCACAGCCGTATTTTCATCAATAATGCCGGTCATCTGCAAATGCTGTTCATTGATGATGTTTTGCAAATTATCCCGATCAACCACATGGAGGAAAGGGTCATTACTTGAAGTCAGAGCCTTTAAAGTATAAGCAGCCACTTTGGTTTCCATTCCGGGAGTACCCGAAGTGTTTTTAAAGTCAACCAACGCAATCGTAAATCGGCCCTTTTCAATACACTCCTTGCGAAGGATTGATGCATCTTTATAAGAACTCTTCTTTGCAATAACCTTTTCGAAAGCGTCAAACGCCTCTCGGTAGTGCTCCATTGTCATGGCCAACTTGCCTTGTTGATACAACGGCTCTAAATAAGCGATGTCACCCAGGTTTCCCGTATCCTTATAATTTGGATCAATCTGTTTGATTTCGTTGAATTTCTGCTCTGCCTCAGCGAATTTCTTCTCCTGAAGCAAGAGGTTACCTTCATCGTACAACCCTTTCAGATAGGTGCTTTTGCTTTCCTGATAGTCTCTTTCATAGATATCAGACACCAATAAGGAAACACCAACACTTTGAATTCGTTCCTTGTAGCTATTCGCCTGACGATATGCATACACTGCCGACTTTTGATCCCCAAAATTTTTATACTTCGAAAAATCGTTCAGGAGATTGTTCAAGACCAGCTGTCCGGTGCGTTTCATTCCAATCTGTGCATCAACATTGGTACGTTTGCGCTGAAGCGATGTATAGTAGCTTTCAGCAGCTTCGTTTACCAATCCGCCGGCTTCTTGCTTTGCTGCGACTTTATAGAAATGCTTGCTGGAATGACAGGAAGCAAAAAAAGTCACCAGAAAAACAAACGCTATTGGAACGATGCGGTTCATAGAAAAGAAAGAGTTGATACGTTGCTCTATTACTTCGATTCCAGATACTGATTTAAATCTTCAATACTTGATTCAAACGTAAATGCGGAATTCACCTCGTAGTAATCGCCCTGATTGAAGCAGAAATCATATGCGTACTTTGCATACTGGAGTTTGCTATCTTCAAAACTGAATAGGCCCATCACCTCAGCGATCTGTGCTGCTGTCATGCAATTTGCCTTAGTCACTTGCTTGGCAACAGTCATTTTAGAATCTTCAAAACTATTGGACGAAATGTTGTCCTTTGCTTTTGAGAATGAAGCAGGCGCCATGCTGGTTGCGCAACGACCCGCTGGCTGAGCAACAGGAGCAGGCGCTGGCGCAGGTGCTGGTTTCGCTACCGGCTTAGGAGCTGGCTTGGGTGCCGGTTCTGCCTGAGTCGTTGTTGTAGTCGTTGTAGTTGTAATGGTTGTGTGCTCCGTTTCGTGAACATCCATATTCATATCCATTGCGCCGCCCATTTCAGAGGCATTGATGCTGATGCCCATGTTCACGCCATCGACATTGATACCCATTGATACATTTCCGCCGCCCGTTGTGGTGGTCTTAGCAGGCTGTGCTTTCGTGGTAGTGGTAGTAGTCTGGGTAACAGTGGTCTTAGAAACCGGCTGTTCTTGAATAGCAATGGTCTGGTTTATTTGTATATCCTCCCCGTGAGCGTGGGTATCGTCAACCTCTGCAAACGATTTTACCTGAGACGGTGCTTCTTCGGTTTCTGTAGCAACCACCCCATCAGTTTGGCCATAGTAACGAAGCACGTATTCGCCCTTCTTATTTTTCTTTACTACGTAGGTTACCTCAGAGCCACGTTGAACAGCGAAGTTTCCTTCTGAAAAATCAGGAAGTAATTGGTCTTCGAAATCAATACGGGCTTGGTAAAAATCGGAGGTAAGGCCTTGAATCTTCACATTTGGCTGAGGTACAGCATTCTTTTTCTCCCCATTTAAAAAGACTGTAAACTTCTCTCCTGCTTCGGAAAAAACGACCGCAGAGGCTTGTGCTGATAACTGAATGGTGGCAATCAAAAGAAAAACAAGTGTGCAAAAATGTTTCATACGCTGAGTTTTGATTGTGTGATTATTTTCCCTCGCACGCGAAGGTCATGCCAAAAATAGTCAATTCATTTCGAGCGGAAATTCAAAAGACGGCTAATTTTGGCAACATTCAAGGTTTATGAAAAACATACTCATCATTGGTGCAGGACGCAGCAGCGCGAATCTCATCAAATATTTGGTGGAACATGCTGCAGTAAATGACTGGAAGATTCGTGTGGGAGACATGGATGTAACCTTTGCGAGGCAAAAAATAGAGAACTCACCTCATGCCGAGGCCTTCGAATTGAACGCCTCGGACGCCGTTCAGCGACGCAAGGAAATAGAGAAGTCAGACTTAGTAATCTCCATGCTGCCGGCAAGCATGCATCTCGAGGTAGCAAAAGACTGTATCGAACTTGGAAAGAATGTCATTACGCCTAGCTACATTCCGGATGAGATGTGGGAGTTGGATGCTGCAGCGAAAGCTAAAGGTATTGTCATCCTCAATGAGATGGGAGTAGACCCGGGCATCGACCACATGTCGGCAATGAAGATTATCCATTCGCTGCAATCATCCGGTGCCACCTTGGAATCGTTTGAATCCTTCACAGGAGGTCTTATTGCTCCGGAAAGCGACACCAATCCGTGGAATTATAAAATAACCTGGAATCCGCGCAACGTAATCCTGGCGGGCTATGGAGGAACAGCGAGATACAAGGAAAGTGGACACCTTAAGTTCATACCATATCACCGACTATTCGAACGTCTTACTCCTATTGACCTTGGTCCTGACGGCGCATATGAAGGATATGGCAATCGTGATTCGCTGAAGTATTTAAAACTCTATGAACTGGAGCACATCCCTACTCTTTACCGCGGCACATTGCGAAAAGTAGGATTCTGTGAAGCCTGGAATGCGCTTGTGCAACTTGGACTAACCGATGATTCCTTTGTTATGAGTTACCCGGAAGGTCATACCTGGAACGCATTGATTCAGTCATTCTTACCTGATGGAGAGGAAAATGTCGAAACCAGATTGCGACAGTACCTGAACTTGAGCGACGTGACTATGTCCAAATTGAATTGGCTTGGCATATTCGAAGAACAACCAATTGGCATGACGAAAGGAAGCCCGGCACAAGTCCTTCAGAAACTCATAGAACAAAAGTGGGTGTTGGATAGCGACGACAAAGACATGATTGTTATGTGGCATCGTTTCCGCTTTTCAAATGGAAATAAAAAAGTAGAACTGGAATCAAAACTTATTGCTTTCGGCGATGACCCAATTCATACGGCCATGTCGAAAACGGTGGGTCTGCCCATTGCTATAGCAGCAAAGCATATTCTTCAAGGTAAGTGGAACCTATCAGGGGTTCATCTGCCAACAATCCCGGCTATCTATGAGCCTGTATTGGAAGAATTGGAATCCATGGGCATTTCCTTTATCGAATCGAAACGAGAAATCTAGCATGTTTCGGCGCGCAGCACTTGCAATAGCATGTTCAGTCCTGTCACTGGCAAGCCCGGCTCAGGCAGGCAAGTGCCCGAAGCTACCCGGCAAGTATCACTGGGAAAGCGCTCGAGACTATAAACGCGATGAAGATTTAGCCGTTCGCACCCTTCGCTGGCTGGTCTCAACCCCGTTGAATTCTGAACTTCAATTGCGCGGAGACGCCAATTTGTTTGTGATGGAGTGGATCTGCGGAAGCCCAAGAATAGAAATTAACATCCAAACAGAGGCACTTCCATTTTACGCTGAATATCCCGATTTATTGTTTCCATACATTCATGGAGTAGCTTATTGCTATCTTTCAAAAAACGCCGATTGCAATGAACTTCAGGCGCAAGTGGAAGGTTTTAATACGGTGGCATTCATGGTTCGAACCGACGCTGAATTGAGCAAGGTGAAATCGTTTCATGCTCTGCTCAAGGCATACAAAAAAGGCAAAATGGCTTCGTATGTTGAGTCTTTAAAATCAAACAAGGAAACCAGGTGAAAAAATTCGATATACCGGAACACTACCGATCGAGCATTATTGGCGAAATCAAGAATCGCAGAAGATTGAATGATCCTCGAAAGCAGGATTTTACACCAAGCGAGCTATCCCTGGGCAATACCAGTTTTATCTTCCCTAGACATTTTGGATTTTGCTACGGCGTGGAGAACGCTATCGAGCGCTCTTACAAAGCACTGCGGGAAAATCCGGGCAAGCGCCTTTTCTTACTGAGTGAAATGATTCACAACCCGGCGGTAAATGAGGATTTATCCGGGCAAGGTTTAAAATTCATTCTAGATACGGAAGGCCGCCAACTGCACCCTTGGGACGACATTCATTCCGACGACATCGTTATCATTCCTGCATTCGGAACAACTATCGAAACCGAGAATCTACTCAAGGAGAAAGGAGTTGAGATATCTCGATATAACACAACATGTCCGTTCGTAGAGAAAGTTTGGAAGCGATCCGCTGAGATTGGTGACAAAGGCTTCACCATCATCATTCATGGTAAATACAAGCATGAGGAGACACGAGCAACCTTTTCACACAGCTATCAAAACGCACCATCCATCATTGTTCGAGATATGGCTGAGGCAGAACTGATTGGCAGTTTTATGCTCGGAAACTCTACAACCGAGGAATTCCTATCGCACTTTCAAACGAAAGTTTCGGAAGGATTCAATCCGGAAACCGATTTAGCGCGCGTGGGTGTGGTTAACCAAACAACGATGTTGGCAACCGAAACACAGGCGATTGCAGATTACTTCAAGCGCATCATGGAAAGTAAATACGGCAATGAGTCCAAAGAACATTTTGCCGATACCCGAGATACGCTGTGCTATGCTACCAATGACAACCAACAATCTACCATGGCAGCGTTGGAAAGTAATTGTGACCTCGCACTCGTTATTGGCGGATACAACAGCTCAAACACCTCACAAATTGTAACCATTCTTGAGTCGAAATTCCCTACCTACTTCATTCAGGATGCACGTGAAATACTGAGCGAACATCACATACGCCACTTCCATTACAACACTCAAACACTCACCGAGACTACTTCATGGTTGCCGGAAAAGGACCACCTGCGCATTTTAATCACAAGCGGCGCATCATGTCCGGATACCGTTTTAGAAGAGGTTATACATCGCATCATCGAATTCAGACCCGGCGCTCTTTCACCGGAAACAGGCATTGCCAACTTCATGGTTTGAGTGGCATAACAAGTACTTTCTTCGCGTTGTAAATAGGCTTAGATTTGCAATAGACGAGAATCACCCTATGCCTGACATCATTAAACTTTTGCCTGAAAACGTCGCCAACCAGATAGCTGCAGGCGAAGTTGTGCAGCGACCAGCTTCGGTGGTAAAGGAATTGTTGGAAAACGCAATAGATGCAGGAGCAACGTCCATCAAGCTTTTCGCAAAAGATGCCGGTAAGACGCTGATTCAAGTAACCGATAATGGCAAGGGAATGAGTTTAACGGATGCTCGCCTGTGCTTTGAGCGGCATGCGACTTCCAAGATTACTCGTTCCGAAGATTTGTTTCACATTCAAACAAAAGGATTCAGAGGAGAAGCGTTAGCTAGTATTGCCTCCGTTGCGCAAGTCGAAATGCGCACCCGTTTGAGCGAGGAGGAAATAGGGACACAGGTCCAAGTGGAATCTTCCAAAGTCCAAAACCAAGAGCCTGTTCAATGTTCATCGGGCACCACTTTTTTTGTCCGGAATTTATTTTATAACGTTCCGGCTCGCCGTTATTTTTTGAAGAGCGATGCTATTGAACTGCGCCATATGATGGACGAATTTCAGCGTGTAGCGCTTGCGCATGCTGATGTTGAGTTTCAATTCACGCACAACGGGACTGATGTTTTTACGCTGCCCTTAGGAACACTTCGCCAGCGCATCGTTCATGTATTCGGATCGAAATACAATGAGAAATTAGTTCCTGTTGAAGAACGTACCGATATTGTATCGGTTACAGGATTCGTTGGTAAACCTGAAACTGCTCGTAAAACGCGCGGTGAGCAATTCTTCTTTATCAATAATCGGTTTATCAAGAATACCTATTTGAATCACGCAGTAACCAGTGCACTCCAGGATTTACTGCCTCAAGGTCATTTTCCGCTCTACCTTTTGTATTTAGAAATTGACTCCACTCAAATCGACGTTAATATTCATCCAACCAAAACGGAAATCAAATTTCAGGACGAACGCGCGGTCTATGCAATTATCCACGCTGCCATTCGCAGAGCAATCGGTAAATTCAACATAGCCCCTAGTCTGGATTTTGAGCAGGAGACATCTATTCCCATTTCGCCATTAAAAGCTAACACGTCTTTTCAGCCGCCGAAAATAGATATCAACCCATCGTTCAATCCGTTTCAAAACGAATCAACTTCATCGAACCGCTCCATGAATTTGCGAGGTTGGTTTGACCGCAAAGAACACGGCACAGCCGGCTGGACCGATTTGATGGAGATAGCTGAGAAAATTGAAAGTCGTTCGGAAAAAACAATTCCCATGGAGATGGAGTTGCCCGACGACACGCTGTTTATGCAGCATAACCGTAAATACCTGATATGCTCCACCGGCGAACGGATGCTGATTATTGATCAGCAACGCGCGCATCAACGCATTCGATTCGAGCGTCATTTGCAGCAACTACAAAATGGGCAAGGGCTTATTCAACAATGTCTCTTTCCCGCATCGATAGAATTGTCTCCATCGCAACGAGCACTTGTAAATTCCTACCGTAGCGAACTAGAAGGAGTTGGCTTTCGATTTACGCTCGATAATGAAGGCACACTAACACTCGATGGAATACCTGCCGACACTGCACAGTCCGATGTTGAATCGACCTTTTTGGATTCAATCAGCGCGTTGAGTGAAGAAACCGCCACGCCAATCGATGCTCGTGAGAACCTGTGTTGGAAGCTGGCAGCCCAAGGATCCATTCGTTATGGGCAGATGTTGACAGCACCGGAAATGGAATCCTTGTTTCAACAGCTCATGCAATGCAGCCAACCCTACTATTGGCGCAATCAAAAGCCCGTCATCATGCAATTTGAATCAACACAACTGACCGATTATTTTTCTTAGCCATGTTCAATAGACTTCCTGTTGTTACCAAGAATATACTCCTGATAAACATTATCCTCTTTTTGGCGTGCGAAGCAATTCCAATGTTGAAAGAGCCACTTACAGGATATTATTTTGCCAGTCCTTCTTTTCGCATTTGGCAGATAGTAACCCACATGTTCATGCACGGGGGAATTGGGCATTTGTTCATGAATATGTTCGGTGTGTACATGTTTGGGGCCCTGCTTGAAAGCTACTGGGGTCCAAAGAAATTCTTAAACTACTACCTCATTTGCGGTCTAGGTGCTTTCGGATTGCATCAATTTATCAGCTTCCTGGAAATACAGCATTTGATGAACATACTTCCAAGCGAATTATTGAGTGAAGTTCTTTCGAACGGACACCAGGCGCTAATGGAAAACAAAAACTTCGTTGACGCAGATGCGGCGAAACTCAACCTCGCCATTAATGTGGGTCTTGTTGGCGCTTCCGGCTGTTTGTTTGGCTTATTGATAGCATATGGGATGATGTTTCCCAATAGTGAAATGATGCTCCTATTTCTGCCATTCCCGATTAAGGCAAGGTATTTTGTCATCGGATACGGAGCAATTGAACTACTGCTCGCATTGGCCGACCGACAAGGTGATAATGTTGCACATTACGCTCACATTGGAGGTATGCTGATTGGATTTTTGATTCTGAAGTATTGGCAAAAGCAAGGCAAACTGTATTCGTAATGATGAGGACGAAAACAACCTTTTTCCACCGAATCATACAAGGTGACCCATTGATGATCATTCTGATCATTAACGTGGTGGTTTTCGTGTTGATACAACTTCATTTGTTGCGCTTGTATGTTTCGGGAACCACTCCTTCACTGCCCCTTGGTGAGGATTTAATGCTCGCCGCAAATTCTTCGATCGATGTAATGCGTTCCAGGCCATGGGCTCTGGTAACGCACATGTTTTCCCACATACAACCCGGTCATTTTCTCTTCAACATGGTTGCACTTTACAGTATGGGAAGGCTCTTCATCACCATGGTTTCCCCCAAGAGAATCTGGTTTGTTTATCTATTGGGTGGATTGAGCAGCTACTTGTTGTTCGTGATTAGTTACTCATCTTCCGATGTGCTCAATGCCGGTCGAAGTCACTCAATTCTGGGAGCCTCCGGGGCAGTCATGGCACTAGTAACAGCAACAGCAATTATTCAACCTCGCCGTATTGTCTACCTGTTCAATGCTGTTCGGTTAGAGTTAGCGTGGTTAGCTCTGATACTTGTAATCTTGGACCTTGCGAGTATTCGTCAGGGGATTAACAGCGGAGGACACATCGGACATTTGGGAGGCGCCTTATTTGGTCTGCTCTATGGAGTTTCCAAACGTTCGGGAATCAACAGCCTATCAGATGCCGGTAATTTCCTACTCAAGTTATTCAATCGAAAATCCATGCGTGTGGTGCATGGTCATTCCCGCCCAAAAACAGATGACCAGTTCAATAACGAACGTGCGGAAAGGCAGAAAAAAATCGATGAAATACTCGATAAAATAGGTCGCTCGGGATACGAAAGTTTGACTCAATCCGAAAAAGATTACTTATTCAAACATTCACAGAAATAACCAACGGTTCATACCATGTGCATTAAGCGCATTATACCTTTGAATCATGACCGTTAAAACAACAGACACCAAGCAAAAGAAATCGAGAACCAATTGGTTCATTCTCTTGCTCAATGCTGTTGTAGCTCTGGGGCTATTACTCACGTATGTTGCCGCTGCACTTCCGCCTTCTAAGCTAGGATATCTCTCGTTATTCGGATTGGCATATCCTTTTGTTCTCATTGTCAATTTTCTCTTTATTCTTTATTGGTTTTTCAAGAAGCGCAAATACACTTTGATATCACTGGCAACCATCCTGCTTGGATTTAATCACTTCACTGCATTCTTTCAAATCAATCTTCCCGTGCAGCAAACCGAATCAGCGAATCGATTGAAAGTGCTTACATACAATGTCCATGTATTCGACGTATTCGATAAGAAAGAAGGCGCACAAACCAGGGATTCCATTTTTGATGTATTGAATCGAGAGCAAGCCGATGTAGTTTGTTTCCAAGAATTCTATCAATCCGAGAAGTCGAAAAAGTATCCAACACGCGACACGTTATTAAAGTTTCTGCCTTCGAAAAACTATCACGAACGTTATACGCATTCTATCGGTGGTCAGCAGTATTTCGGGGTTGTAACACTATCCAAGTACCCTATCATTCGAAAAGGGTTTGTTCCGTTTGCAACCGATGTAAATAACTTCTGCATCTACATTGACATCGTGAAAGAAAAGGATACGATTCGCGTCTACAATGCGCACTTACAATCCATCCGTTTCAAGCCCGAGGACTATGATTTGGCGAAAGGGAAAACAGAACAAGATGAAATCGATGATGCCAGCAAACGCATTGCTCGGCGTCTGAAGAATGCATTTATTAAACGCGAAGAACAAGTGGATAGAATCGCAGCAAGCATGCGAGCATGCCCATACCGCATTATTTTGTGTGGTGACTTCAATGACCCACCGGTATCCTATACCTACTCTACACTAACTGACCAATTGAGTGATTCTTTTACATCCTGTGGTAATGGTATAGGCAATACGTATATCGGGGCATTCCCATCGTTTAGAATCGACTACATCTTACACAGTGCGTCACTCAAGGCTGTTGATTACGAAACACTCTCGGAGGAACTGAGTGATCACCATGCGGTAACAAGTACCTTTCAATGGTAATTATTTAGCCTTATTTCTTTTGTAAACCGCTGCTTCGCGGAAGTATTTGATAGGAACATACAGCATACCGAAGCATTCTCCATCTTCTTTGTATAGGTGTTTATGATGCACCTTATGTGCCTTTCTTATGGCTCGGAAATACAAGTTATCTGTTCGCTTGAACCAATCAAATCGTTGATGAATCAATACATCGTGAATCAAAAAATAAGACAACCCATACAGCATGATACCGATTCCAACGAAGAATCTCCAATCGAATAATGCGATTGAACCCGTAACGATGAGCAGACAACTGGGTACAGCGAATATCAAAAAAAACGCGTCGTTCTTCTCGAAAAATCCACCTCTTGGTTGATGGTGATCCTCGTGGAAGTACCACATTAGACCGTGCATTACATACTTATGGGTGCACCACGTAACACCCTCCATGATTATATAGGTAGCCAGCGTGACTAGAATGCCAGTCATGACAACTTTAATTTTAATTGATTCATTACTTCGGGAAGGGCAATCTTAAACCATTCCGTGTACGCACTTGGATTGAGCTGAACATCGATATGAATATCATACACACGCATCCATTTCCATTCACTCACTTCACTTTCATTGATAACCGGAGAGGCATCGGATGTTCCAAAGAAAACATGATCGAATTCATGTTCAACCAAATCCCTATCCAAATGGGCTTTGTAGATGAAATCGAAAGCCTTCGTTAGCAAACATGACATCCCCATTTCCTCCATAAGTCTACGACTCGCTGCCAATTCATTGGACTCACCCGGATATGGATGTGAACAACAAGTGTTGGTCCAAAGGCCCGGACTATGATATTTGGATAGTGCTCTTCGTTGCAACAACATTTCACCGTTGCTATTAAAAATGAAAATCGAGAAAGCCCTATGAAGAACACCCTTTTCATGGGCCTCCATTTTCTCCATCACGCCCAAATCGTTGTCATGAGTGTCTACCAAAATTACCTCTAACCTCTCCATGAACTGCGTTGATTAGATAAGATTCAAGTTGTTCTTGATATAACACGACATCAACATGGCGTATTTACTGTGATTGGGAATTCGAATTCGTTCTTCCATGATGCGATGACTTGTAATGGAGCTATTTTTAGATAATAATCGACGGTAGTACACATATGCGATAAGAACGCCCAATCGAGCATCCTTCGGCAACATGAGTATTCCTTTATACGCCACATCAAAATCCTCTTCAATTTCGTCTTCAATTCGTCGTTTCATTTCTTCATCAAATCGATTGAAGTCAAGTCCCGGGAAATAGGCACGTCCCAAGCCGTTGA
>JBKCGW010000164.1:0-4409 GCA_046303175.1 Flavobacteriales bacterium | reverse complement strand
CAGGGGTAGATGTCCAGGTAACCTCCAATCCGCTGGTAATAGCATCGGCACCTTTTCCGGACTTGTAACCGCTCTTCCATCCGAAGCCCTGCTCTTCAATATCAGCAGCTTCAGGCGCTGGGCCTACGTTCGATGCAGGACAGGCACCGTGCGTTTTACCGAAGGTGTGTCCGCCTGCGATCAATGCTACTGTCTCTTCATCATTCATTCCCATGCGACCAAATGTTTCGCGGATATCCTTCGCAGAAGCAACAGGATCGGGATTACCATTGGGACCTTCAGGATTCACATAGATGAGTCCCATTTGAACTGCAGCCAAAGGATTCTCAAGCTTACGACCCTCAGAATAACGCTGGTCATCCAACCACTTCTTTTCCGGTCCCCAGTATACGTGTTGCTCGGGCTCCCATACATCGGCGCGACCGCCTGCAAAACCAAAGGTGTTGAAGCCCATAGATTCCAAAGCGACATTACCCGCGAGAATCATCAAATCGGCCCACGATATTTTGTTTCCATACTTCTGTTTGATAGGCCACAACAGGCGACGTGCCTTATCCAAGTTGGCATTATCGGGCCAGCTGTTTTGTGGTGCGAATCGCTCCATGCCCGAACGTGTGCCTCCGCGACCATCGCCTGTGCGATAGGTTCCGGCGCTGTGCCATGCCATGCGCACAAAGAGAGGTCCGTAGTGACCGAAGTCAGCCGGCCACCAATCTTGTGATTGTGTCATAACCGCAGTCAAATCCTTCTTTAGCGCAGCATAATCGAGGCTATTGAACGCTTGCTTGTAGCTGAACTCATTGCCCATCGGATTGGACAAGGAAGAATTTTGACGAAGCACATCGAGGTTCAACTGATTGGGCCACCAGTCGCGATTACTGTTGCCGTTGCCAATCACTTGAGCCGGCGTTTTGGTTGCCGAATGAAACGGACAATCAGCGATGTTGCCCGAATGAGGTTGCGCATTGGCAAGTAAGCCAACTGCAACGCCAAGGAGTGTAAGTTTCTTTTTCATGTATTGAATTTGGTTGTATTCAACTTCTTAAAACATGACCAAAACTAGTTTGTTCGATGATATTGATAAAAACTATATTTTTGATATTCATATCGATTTCATCAATGAACATCCAACAACTTGAATACGCCATTGCTTTGGCCGAAACGCGTCACTTCGAAACAGCCGCTGCACGCAGTTTTGTAACACAATCGACCTTGAGCACGATGGTAGCAAAACTGGAAGAAGAGTTGGGCATTGCCATTTTCGATCGGAAGAAAAAACCACTCGAGGTTACAAGTGATGGCAAGGCGCTTCTTGAGCATATGCGAGTAATCATAAAAGAAATTCATCAACTTCGTGAGTTGAGCAGCGAATTGAAAGGCGAGGTAAAAGGCGAATTGAAGATGGCTGTTATACCAACGATAGCTCCCTTTTTGCTGCCGCTCTTTCTGCAAGATTTCGCAGCACGCTTTCCGAATTTGACCATTCGCGTGCGCGAACAAACCACCGGTGAAATCATGCGTCAGTTGAAAACACGTGAACTGGACATAGGCATAGTTTCAACGCCATTGGAAGACAGCGAGCTACTCGAAACCAAGCTATACGACGAGCCCTTTGTTCACTATGATGCAGGAAAGAAGCAGCCCAATACCATTTCGGTTGAGCGCATCGACCTAAAAAACATTCTACTGCTTGAAGAAGGCCATTGCATGAGAACGCAAGTGATGCGCCTGTGCGACATCAAACGTAAATCATCAACCCCGCGACTCAACTTTGAGTTCAAAGCAGGCTCTATCGATAGTTTGTTGCGCTTTGTGAAGGCCAATAAGGCCGCCACTCTCCTACCCTACCTGGCAACAACCGGTATGAATGCGCATGAACTCAGCCGTGTGAGTCGCATAGGAAGCCCTGAACCCTATCGAACCGTTGGACTTGTGGTGCACAGGCATTTTGTAAAAAGACAAATTTTGACTATGCTCCACGACGAAATAACACAGCGAGTGAGCAAGGTGATGCCACAGCGAAAGAGGAAAGGTGAAGAGCTAGCACCCTTATGATTTGATTTTATTTGAATAGGCCACGAATGCACGAATTATTAAACCTCGATACAAACGAATCATAAAAATTCACGCATTCGTGGCTTTTTCAAAAATCACGAATCCTTTAAAATCTCATCGACTGTCCCGATGGTAACAGCGTGGTAGTTGCCGCGAGCCTTGGTATAAATTGATTTCGCAAGCGCGCGTTGATTTGTTGCAACCATCGCTTCATACAGAGGTGAAACGAACTTGCGACGTCCAACGGTTGTCAGGAATTTCTCGAGCTCATCGTAAGCCGGAGTGTATTCCTTTTTTATGGCTTGCTCTAGCCAAGCAAATAGCACCTCGTTGTTTCCGGTGGCTGATATAGCAAACAACTCATCGAGCGACTTCATTTGGGTCGATGTGACTGTTTCAGAGAAATTACTGATGAAACGATAGCGTTCCTGATACGACCAATTGGCCCAAGGCAGTTGATCATTCTTCACTTCGCCTTTCTCCCATTGAACGCGCAAATCATCTACCGTTTGTAATTGACTGCTGTTCACCACAGGAGCGTTTGCCGGCAATCCTTCGCCATACACCCAAGCCTGGATGTTGATTTGCTTTTCCATTTCGGACGTTACCAAGTTCGCACGCAAGTATTCGAGGAAGCGCTCTGTATCCATCACTTGAAACTTATGCGTGTCGAAATAGCTTTTGATGAACGCATCGAACTTATCTCTTCCTGCTGTCTCTTCGATAAGTCGCAAAAAGAAATACCCCTTATTGTAGGCAATGTCAGTCATACCGTCATCGGGACTGCGTCCTTCCAGTCCCAGCTTGAGGCGTGTGTCTTCCGGGTGCGCAGAAGCAGATATTTCAGCGAGCGTGGCATCCAAATCCTGTCGACTCAATTGAGCTAGCATCTCTGCACGTTCACGCCCATAGACTGCTTCCATGATACGTTGCTCGAAGTAGACTGTAAACCCTTCATTCAACCAAAAGTCATCCCACGTAGAGTTGGTGACCAGGTTGCCGCTCCAGCTGTGCGCCAATTCGTGTGCTACCAGCGACACCAGCGACTTGTCGCCTGCTATGATAGTAGGAGTTGCAAACGTGAGCTTCGGATTTTCCATTCCGCCAAAAGGAAATGCCGGCGGAAGAATGAGCAAATCGTAGCGTCCCCACACATACGGTCCGTATAATTTCTCCGCAGCATCCACCATGGCTTGCATATCGCTGAACTCGTTTGCAGCTGCGTCGATGAGCGACGGAATAGCGTATACGCCCGTGCGGTCGCCTACAGACCTGAACTGCACATCACCCACAGCCAAAGCCATCAAATAACTTGGTATGGGCTGATCCATTTTGAAACTGTATGTACCATCCGCTGAAATCGACTGCGGATTTTCTGCACTCATCAAGGCCATCAATCCTTGCGGCACTTTCACGCGGGCATTGTACGTTATGCGCACCCCCGGACTGTCCTGGCATGGCACCCACGTGCGTGCAAGAATGGCTTGCGACTGCGAGAAGAGGAATGGATTTTCGCCATCTACCCACAACAATGCCTCTGCATCAGGAGAGGTGGTATAGGTAATCATCACTTCTTTTGAGTTCTTTTGAATAGGCACATACAATGCACTGCCTATATAAGCTTTATCCGGTGAAATAGTAACACTTACCGGAGCATCATCCACCAATACTTCTGAAATGGATAATCCCTTTGTATCGAAAATAATGGTGTCCGTACCCGTCAAGTTTTCAATCGTATATAAAGCAACTGCAGCAATGGTGTGTGTTTCAAAGTTCACCTCTGCATTCCACTCCAGGTGCTTAACACGCGCTTCATTGGGCTTAGACCAGGTGTGCGGGTCGCGAGCAAGTTTCATATTGGCTAGCATCATTTGAGAACGTTCTGAACGTGGGTTTTCGGGAGTCGGGGATTGGCAAGAGGCGAGAGCGAAAAGTGTAATGACGTAGATTAGTGGGGTTTTCATGATTACGGATTACGGATTACGGATTACGGATTACGGATTACGGATTACGGATTACGGATTACGGATGACGGATGACGGATGACGGATGACGGATGACGGATGACGGATGACGGATGACGGATTAGCCCTGAGGATTCATTCGTAATCCGTAATTCGTCATTCGTAATTATTAATTTGGACTCTCCCAAAAACACCCAGCGGCAACTTCACTCCCGTTTTAGCTTGCAGATAAAGTTCGCCGATGCTAAGTGCATTGCCTGCGTGTTCTTTTAGCAAGTTTTCGATTACGAGAGCAGAAAGTCCCAAGCTGTAGGCGGTGAGAATGAGACAGTGTTCTTTTGGATCAAGTATTTGCAATACACCGCGCATCATTTCGGCGATGTTTTCTTC
>JBKCGW010000163.1:0-3053 GCA_046303175.1 Flavobacteriales bacterium | reverse complement strand
TGCATTTTTATCCAACCGGTATAACCACTATAACCGACAGCGAAGGGTTTTTCTCGGTGGGTGTTCCGTTGGAAGTGCTTCAGATTTCGTGCGAGACGAACAACGTATTTCCTTACGTAACGACCGATAACAACATCGATTACTCTGTGTCTTCCAACCCCGACGATCTATACTTTGGTGTGTCGGAAGAGCTGCAAATTCAGCAAATCGAAACCGAGGTGATGGTGCCCGTAGTCGGTTATCCGTGCGATATGCTCACCAACCATTATGTGGTGGTGCACAACCCGGGCAATGTGCCGCTCGATGTGGCTGCATGGGTGGAACCCGATGCCATGTTTACCGACTTTATTCCGCTCACGCCCATGATCGACACCCTCGATGGGCGCTATTATTTCGATACGGTGTATGTGTCGCCGGGTTCTTCGGTGTCGCTTCCATTTCGACTGTTAACGCCCACCGCCGATAATGCCGGTGCCATGCTAACGGTAGCATGTGGTGCCATCGGGTGGTTTACGCCCGATGTCTATTCGCTTGATTCTTCAACGGTCACCACCGAGCTTACCTGTGCCTACGACCCCAACGACAAGACCGGTTTCCCGGCAGGGTGGAGCGACGCACACTATGTTCTTGCGGGCGACACGATAGAATACCGCATCCGCTTTCAGAATACAGGCAACGCGCCTGCCACCGATGTGATTGTGCGGGATACGCTCGATAGTTCGCTGGATGCAAGCACCTTCGAATGGTTGGGCGCATCGCACGACATGACGTATGCGTATTACGCGGAAAACCGCGCGATGGAATTCCGTTTTATGGGCATCATGCTGCCCGATAGCGTGAACAACGAGCCGCTAAGTCATGGCTGGATACGCTATCGAATGGCGGTGCAATCCACTGCAGAGCACGACGAGCTCGTTGAGAACACAGCGCATATTTATTTCGACAATAACGAGGCTGTGGTAACCAATACCACCGACCATCGTGTATTTGATTGCGCTACGTTCCAGCCTCAACTGGAATATAATAATGGAGTATTGTCGACGGTGGAGGGGATGAGCTATCAATGGTATTACAATGCCATGCCGCTGGCAGGATCGAATGGCGCCACACTCGATGTGGTCGGCGAAGGCACCTACTGCGTTACGGTTCAGCATCCGCTGGGTTGCATCGCCGATCAGCAGTGTGAGTTGGTGACCGATGTGCCGGAATTGGGAGGCTCGACGTTGCAATTGGCAATCGCACCGCATGCTTCAGGAAATGGATACATGGTTAGTTCTTCAGAATCGTTGGAATATGTGAAGTTGTATGATCCCTCAGGCCGATTGGTTTTCGAGAGGAGAGGGTTGCATCAATCCTCCGTGCATGTGTCTATTGATCTTTCAGTAGGTGTCTATGTGATCGAATACAGAGGCGAATCCGGTAGAGTTAGCATGGCGAAGCTGATGGTGGCTCAAGAGAAGTGATGAGGTATCTCTGGCGTCAAGTAACGAATTTTCTTCTAGCATTGGTCTTCATTGTGCGGCGAATGTTCATAGTGTTGCTTGTTTTTCAATAGTATCGTAGTTCCTATTTTTGCCTACATGAAAGCTGTTCCGTTGCCAAAACTGAATCTACATTCGTTTGTATGCCGACTTATGCTTTTGATTTTTATTTCTCTCACCGTTGTTTCCTGTTATTCGAGGAAACAGATGAAGATGGGACATTCTTTGGAGCAGAACAGGCAGTATGAGGCTGCTTACAAAGTATATCACTATTTATACGAGGTAAAGAACCATTATGAGGCCAGGTTAGCGGCTGCAAGAATGGCTCAGGTGATCCTTGTGCAGAAATGCTCGCGAGTAGATAGCTTGTGCATGGTAAGTAACTTTGAAGGAGCACGCACGGCCTACAATGAAGCATCCGATTATTCCATGCAACATGTTTCGGAGAAATTGAATACGTCGTGTTTGTCAAATTCCTATATGAATTGGAAGAGTCGTTATGGCTCTCACCTAGCCGCACAGGCGTTCAACGAGATGAATCAAGGTAATTTTGGGACAGCCAAGGAATTGTGCGAAAAGTATCTCTCGATTGCCGGTGATGAGGTGAATGAAAATACGCGCAATGTGCGTATGACTTTGATGGTTTGTGAGCTTGCTCCAAAATTCAAGGCAGGACAGCGCCTCTTCGCAAGAAACAAATGGCGCGAGGCGCACACCGTTTTTCAGGAAATTGTGGCTCAGGATCCTGATTTTAAGCTGAAGGGAGATGATGATAGTGCGGAGGACTATTTGATTTTATGCGAAGAAAAGGGAGGCTATAATTTGACGTTTCGGTATGTTGAATCAACAACCGGTAACAGCAACATCGCTGTTACAAGGCTGTTCGATAGAATCGAGTCTTCCATAAGTGAAGATCCGTTCATTACGATTTACGCAGGTGAAGAGTCCATCAGGCCCTTGGAAGCGGAGTTGCGAAGAACGATGGAGCCTACCTATGAGCAAGGCGACCAATCACCACAAGCAGGGAAGTTTGTTTCCGCGCAGTATGTGTTAATGGGCAAAGCGTTGAATTATATCTATGAACCTTCCGACGAATCTCATGAGACGAAGAAGCCTTGTTCTTGCAGAGAGGTTCCCAATATCGGAAGGGTAGACGATAGCATGGTTTGTTTCAAGATTGAAAGGACTTCCACGATGAGCATGGATTTCGTCTACAAACTGATGCACGTGGAAAGTGGCAAGATAGAATTTTCCAGGAATTTTCCATCCGCTAAAGGACCACGAGAAGTTACAAGCACCGGTGTTTTTTATACCGTTGAATCAAGGTTCTCAGGGGGTGTAATTGATTCTGTGATTGATTTAGTAAAGGACGGTATAGACACCATCAAAGGTCAAGAGGCGGGAAGAGCGCAAGAAGGAGTTTATGTTGCCGTTGGATTGAAGACTGAAGAGGAAATGATGCAAGAACTCTATGAAATCATCGCCCAATCGGTTGCAGATAATCTAAGAGGTTATACTCCGATGAAGTAGTTGTGTTGCACAGCCGTACCTTATTCTTCAGCATCATCGACT
>JBKCGW010000162.1:0-14894 GCA_046303175.1 Flavobacteriales bacterium | reverse complement strand
CTCCCCTGTCTTTGCAATTAAACGCGGAGGCTAACAGCGCAGCATTCATAGCAATCGCTGAAGCCTTGGGAAAAATTGCAGGCGGTCTCCATGCTTCGAATGCCGCAGCTGAATTGGTCGAAAATGCGGTCAATAGTATTTCGAATATGGAGCGAAACGATTCCATCGGAACACATGCTTTTGCCAAAGCCGCCTTCTGGTTGCACAACGGTGGTTGGGAGGACACGCGATTCATCAACAAACTAGCCGCCCTATTCCCCGAACAATCAACTATCAACAAACGCATGATTGCCTTTGCCATGGGGCGTTATCGTGGACCTTGGTATACCGATACGCTCCAGGTAAATCGCTTTCTAAACTCACTGCAACAAGAGCCCGATACTCTTTGTATCGTTGCCGCCATGCCCGTGGCTGGGCGCACCGAAAGTGCGTTGGCAGCAGAGTATATCTCAAAGCAGCTTTCCAATTCCGACAGCAATACAGAACTACTTGTGAGCGCTTGCCGGGCTTCAGGCAAAAACGCTGGTGTGTCTGCTCAGAAAATAGAACCACTACTCCAGCACAAGCACCTATCCGTTGTGCTGGAAGCGTGCGCTGCTCTCTCCGGCAAGCAACTGAATTCAGAGGAAATTAATCGAGTAAAGCAATCCATGAACTCCCTACCCGTGGCTGCTCAAGCAGCGGTTGTGAGAATGCTGCATGGCCAAGGCGATACGTTGGATGTTAAGGTTTGGATATCGAAAATCGACCAAAACCTTCAACCCTACGAGCGATTGGCCTGCATTCGCGCTCTGGGTGCTACAGGTAAATCAGCTGCGATCTGTTTCGAGCAAGCGTTGAAGAATCCGGATATTTTGCAGGCGAACGCATATACCGAAGCTTTCATTGAAGCTCACAATCAAAAGGACCTTGAATTTAGCGACACGTATGCGAGCGCGCTCATTGCACTCATGGACCGCGGTGATATTGGAATAACCGCACTTTGTGCAGCTGAAATTAGATCTGCAAACCTTACCAATGAGGAAAAAACCAATTGCAATGAGGTATTGAATAAACACCTCAACAATCTCTCGTTGCCGAAGGAAGTGGAAACAGCCAATGAAATCATCAAGACCATCAACGCGATAGGCAAAGAATCACGCGACGAAATTAAAGTTGCATTCAATCACCCTATCGATTGGGAATTCGTAAAGTCCATTCCTCGAAAACAGCGCGCACAAATTCTCACCTCCAAAGGCATCATCGAAATTGAGTTGCATGTGGAGGAAGCACCCGGCAGCGTTGCTTCATTCATTCAACTCTGCAAGGAAGGATTTTATGACGGAAAATCATTTCACCGTGTAGTGCCCAATTTCGTCATACAAGGTGGGTGTCCGAGGGGCGATGGCATGGGAGGAACCGATTACACGTTGCGTTCTGAGTTTCGTTTGCACGATTACCGCACAGGGTCGGTTGGGCTTGCATCTTCCGGACCGGATACAGAGAGTTGTCAATGGTTTATTACTCACATACCAACACCGCATTTGGAAGGTCGATACACGATATTCGCTCACGTTACCGAAGGAATGGACATCGTAGACCAAATACAAATCGGCGACACCATTCAGCGCATTGTAATGCTTGATCAGTGAGATACAATTAATTAACAGCGATCAAACGCAGTATTAGCCGTATATTCGCCACGAAGTTGATTTACGCTTATCAGGCGTGTCCCAAGGGGACCATTTCCGTCACCTGATTGTTCGGATCATTTCGCGAACATATTTATACATTTTATTCTAATGAATTTTGAATCATTGGGTCTCATTGAGCCCATACTAAAGGCCTTGCAAAAAGAAGGCTACGAAAAACCCACGCCCATTCAGGAGCAAGCCATACCGATCGTTTTGAACGGACGTGATTTGCTGGGCTGCGCACAAACCGGTACCGGTAAAACGGCCGCATTCGCGCTTCCTGTTATTCAACTCTTGCATCAAAAGCACCAACCGCAAAATGGCAAACGCGTCATTCAAGCGCTGGTGCTTACTCCTACCCGTGAATTGGCCATCCAAATAGAAGAAAGCTTCAAAGCCTATGGCAATTTCACCAAACTGCATAACCTCGTCATCTTTGGTGGTGTTGGACAATTTCCGCAAACACAAGCCCTCAAGCGAGGTGTAGACGTTCTGATTGCTACTCCCGGTCGATTACTCGACTTAATGAACCAAGGATTTGTCGATTTGCGTCACCTCGAACTGTTTATTCTGGACGAAGCTGACCGCATGCTCGACATGGGCTTCAATCACGATGTAAAAAAGGTGATTGCCAAGCTTCCGCAAAAGCGTCAATCGCTTTTCTTCAGCGCAACCATGCCGCCTGAAATTCAGAAACTGAGCGCTACCATTCTCACCAACCCGTTGAAGGTAGAGGTAACTCCTCCGGCAACAACGGCCGAGAAAATCAATCAGTCGATTTACTACTTGGATAAGGCCGAAAAGAAAACCATGCTTTTGCATGTACTCAGCGACCATACCATTGAGCGTGCTCTTGTGTTTACACGCACGAAGCACGGTGCCAACAAAGTAGTGAAGGACTTGCAGAGCAAGGGCATCACTGCAGAAGCCATTCACGGTAACAAGTCGCAGAATGCGCGTCAGTTGGCTCTGAAAAACTTCAAGAACAAAGCAACCCGTGTTTTGGTAGCCACCGACATTGCTGCTCGCGGCATCGACGTGGATGACCTAACGCACGTGATCAATTATGAAATCCCCAACGTACCTGAGACGTATGTGCACCGTATCGGTCGCACAGGACGTGCAGGAGCATCCGGCATTGCCATCTCGTTTTGCGAAGCTGAAGAAGTGTCTTACATCAAAGACATTCAGAAGCTCACCGGCGTGATTATTCCGCAAGGAGAAGACAGAGGTCAGTTACCTAAGCCTTCTTTCGACATAACGAAAGGAGTGCCTGCACCACCGGCCAATGGAGGTCGTGGTCAACGCCAAGGCCAAGGGCAACGTCAGGGCGCACCTAGACAAGGTGGCGGTGGCGGCGGTGGCCGAAAGCCTAACAACCGCAGAGGGCAACATTCACGAAGCAACGACAATCGTCCGAAGAACGACCAGCGCAAAAGCAATACGAGAAGTGAAAGCGCGAGTTCGGCAACCAGCAGCAGTAGCAGCGGCGATAGTGCTCCTAAGAAAAAGAGCTGGACATCGTTTTTTAAACGTTCCAATTAATTGGAATAATTAGATATCCAAAGCAATAATTCCAAAGGCGGAGAGTATATACTCTTCGCCTTTTTTGTTTCTCTGAAAAGAAAGAGTAGGAAAAACGGAATGAGCATGAGAGTCCACCTCCTACCCTACTTATCAACCCCAAGAATTCATAACTCATCGCATAATGGAGAATAGCACCAAGAGCCCTGATTACCTTCAGGCCCAATTGTTGTCAAGCATACAGGACATGAAAAAAATTCTCCTACTCCTTTTTCTGCTGCCCGCATTAACCCTTGTTGCGCAGCCCAACCGCACCTATACCATCAAAGACAAGAAAGCTATAAAGGTGTTTGAAGAAGCACTGTTGGCTTATGATAAGTTTGATTATGAGACGGCTCTTTCAACCCTTGAAACCCTGGTAAAGGAAAAGCCCGATTTTATTGAAGCGCAGCTTATGCTGGCGCAGCTCTATGATGAAACAGGCGATACAGAGAAAGCAATTGAACCCCTCAAAAAAGCAATTGCACTCGATGAGAAATTTTACCCCGCAGCGTGGATGATGCTGGCGGAATGCTATTTCGCTCAAGGGACATACGATGAAGCAGAGAAAGCAATTTCGAAGTTTATTCCTCTTCCCAAAAACGATGTTAAACAAGAGAAGCGTGCGCAGCTAATTCTGAGCAGCTGCATTTTCGCGAAGAGTGCCCTTCAGCATCCTGTTCCCTTCGAGCCCATCAACCTGGGGCCCGGAGTAAACACCGCTAACAACGAATACTATCCTTGCATTACAGCCGACGAAAAGACCTTGCTGTTTACTCGACTGGTGGTAGACACATTAACCCAAGGAAGAAAGCAGGAAGACTTTTTCATTAGCAAGCGCACCGACAAAGAATGGCCCGAATCGAAACCAGTGCTTGAGATCAATACAACCAAAAACGAAGGCGCCCCAACCCTAAGTGCCGATGGTCAAATGCTCATCTTCACAGCTTGCGAAACAGCCGATGGCTCTTGGGGAGGAACAAGACAAGGACTCGGTAGCTGCGACTTGTTTTACTCGATGCGAACCGCCAATGGTTGGACGCCCGCAGAGAATATGGGGAATGCGATCAATAGTGGTACTTGGGAAAGTCAACCCAGCTTCGCAGCCAATGGGCGCACGCTCTACTTCGTACGTGGTAAACGAACCGCATCCGGAATTAAGGAGCAAGATATTTTCTACAGCTACCTGAAAGAAGATGGAAATTGGGCTGTGCCTATGAAAGTTCCTGGACGCATCAATACAATATTCGAAGAAGAAAGTGTAATGATTCACCCCGATGGTCAGACACTTTATTTCAGCAGCAACGGACACTCAGGTATGGGTGGCTTGGATATTTTTATGAGCCGCATGTTACCCAATGGTGACTGGGACGCTCCTGTAAACTTGGGGTATCCAATCAACACTCACAAAGACGAAAACTCTATTCAAGTAACGGCTAAGGGTGATGTGGCTTTGTTTGCCAGCGATCGATTTGGCGGACAAGGTGGACTGGACCTCTATCAGTTCAATATGCCTGTTCGTGTTCAACCATCACTAGTGACGTATGTCGCGGGCGTAATTAGCGACAAGCTGAGTTATAAAAAACTGGAGGCCCACCTAGAATTGATTGACCTCGAAACCGGAAAGACCGTTGTTGAATCGTATAGCAACAAAGGAACCGGCGACTACCTGCTCTGCATTCCCAGCGGCAAAGACTACGCTCTCAATGTGAGTAAGGAAGGCTATCTCTTTCACTCCGAAAATTTCTCGCTTAAAAACTTTACCGGTTACGAACCCTATCGTCTCGATGTGCAATTGCAAAAGCTCCGTCCGGGTGCCAGCATTGTGTTGAACAACGTCTTCTTCGAAACCAACAAGTGGGAACTCAAGCCTGAGTCGATGATTGAGCTTGACCGTCTGGTGGCATTGCTCAAGTCAAACCCGGAAAAGAAAATTGAAATCGGCGGACACACCGACAACGTAGGTTCGGACGAAGCCAACTTAACACTTTCGAACAACCGTGCTCAAAGTGTCGTGGACTACCTCATCAAGAAAGGTGTTGCTTCCGATCGACTCACTGCAAAAGGATATGGCGAAACACAACCTATTGCAACGAATGATACGGATGCGGGCAGAGCGAAAAATCGTCGCACCGAGTTTAAGGTAATCCAATAATTTCAGCGTTTCTTCGCAGCATACTTTCACGTTGTAATGAACGTAATCAGGCCCTTTCAAACTCTGCTTTTTTTAGCATGCGTAGCAGCAGTGTGTCTAGGTATTTCTTTCGTTTTTCCTTCTGAAGGAGTCACTATAGCCGGGTTCAATCTACGATTTAAGAGCACCGAAGCAGCCACCGACTCATTGGCCATTCCTTCTGTCGCCGACATTGATGCGCACCTAGCGCTGTTCGATTCCACTGCAACTTCTGCCGTTGACACGACCAGAAACTTTCAACGAACAGAGACCATTGCTTCCTTGCAATTCGCCGAAGGCAACTCGTCTTCCTTCTTTCCTTTTTTCCAGGCTTTGGAAGAATGCTCGAATGGATCGCGAGTGCATGTTTTTCATTACGGCGATTCGCAGATTGAAGGCGATCGCATGACCAATATTGTTCGCGATAAACTGCAAGCACAATTTGGCGGAGGCGGATGCGGGCTCATTTCTCCTTTGCCTGTGGCACCACCAAGCGCTGTAATTCTGACACAAAGCAGCAATTGGAAACGTTACACCTCTTACGGTTACGACGACGGAAAATGCGGGCATCAGAATTATGGACCCATGTGCGCATTTGCACGCTTCACTCCTGTTCGATCATCTACCGACAGTGCCGGCGTTACGGAAGCATTCATCGAATTTCGCCCTTCCTCTATGGCTACTGCGCGGTGTAAGCAATTTCAGGAAGCGGTTTTGTTTTATGGTAATAGCACGCATCCCTGCCAGCTTACGGTATTAGCCGATGACATCCCCGTTGCGTCCGAAACATTACCGGTAACCTCCGGCAACGATACACGCAGCTTTACCGTTCCGCAAACCAAAAGACTTCGATTCGTATTCGAAAGTGTATCGAGTCCGGATGTTTATGGCGTTAGTTTGAATAGCTTGAGTGGCGTGGGCATGAGTAACATCGCCTTGCGTGGTAACGATGGCAGTGCTTTTTATCGCGTGAATTCAGCGTCGATGCAACCGGCCTTCAAAGAATTGCAAGCCGGACTTTTCATTCTTCAATTTGGGGGTAACAGTGTGCCCTACCTAAGCGGCAGTGAATCGGCGCGTAAGCACGGCGCTTCATTTCGCACCCATATTCAGCGATTCAAGTCTATGCATCCCAACGCCGCCATTGTCGTAATCGGCCCTTCTGATATGAGCAAGAGCATCAACGGCGTGATGCAAACGTGGCCATTTCTGGAACAGCTGAACGAAGGGATGAAAGAAGCCGCTTTCGCTGAAGGTTGCGCCTTTTGGGACATGTTCTCGGTAATGGGCGGACGCAACTCCATGATCGCTTGGGTAAACCATAGTCCTCCGTACGCAGGTCCCGATTACACCCACTTCACGCCTGCAGGAGCGCGCAAGATGGCAGAGCTGCTGGCCAAGGCGATACTGGATGAGTACGATGTGTGGGGACTGGGGACTGGGGAATAGGTACTGGTAATGGGCCGGTTGTTGAGGAGTCAGCACCGGCCTTTTTTTAGGGGCGAATGGCGAGTGGGCGCGGTATAGGTAAGGAGAATGGAGAACAGTAGCGCTTTTTAGTTCACTTCACTTAGCCCCGTAGGGGCAAAATATCGATACCAGATGGAGCAATCCTTGAAGATGGCAAAGCCCCGTAGGGGCGGTATAGCTAGAGCTTGTCAAGTTGTTCGATAAGTACTAAGTACTATTCACTAGTCACTAGTCACTAGTCACTCCTCAACGCTCACTGCCCCAAGAACGGATACCTATAATCCACCGGCGCTACAAACGTCTCCTTAATAGTGCGCGGTGAAACCCAACGCAACAAGTTGAGATAGCTTCCCGCTTTGTCGTTGGTACCGCTGGCACGAGCTCCTCCGAAAGGTTGCTGACCTACTACTGCACCGGTTGGTTTGTCGTTGATGTAGAGGTTACCGCAAGCTCCTTCGAGCACTCGAGTAGCCTGCTCAATTGCGTAACGGTCGTGCGACAGAATTGCTCCGGTCAACGCGTATTCGCTGGTTTCATTGATGAGGTGAAGCGTCTCTGCCCACTGTGCATCATCGTACACATAGATTGTCAGCACAGGGCCGAAAATCTCTTCACACATGGTGCGAAACTTCGGATTGGTAGTAACAGCAATTGTTGGTTCTACAAAATAACCTACGCTATCATCGCAGTTGCTACCGGCTACAATCTCGACATCCGACTGCGATTTGATGAAGTCGATGTATCCTTTGATTTTGTCAAATGCACGCTTGTCGATTACCGCATTGATGAAGTTTCCGAAGTCTTCCGGTGAACCCATCTTCATGGAAGAAGCGTCTTGTATCAAGCGTTCTTTCACTGCAGGCCAAAGAGATTTAGCAACATAACCTCGGCTCGCTGCGCTACACTTCTGTCCCTGGAACTCAAAAGCTCCGCGGGTAAGAGCGGTAGCAACCTCATGCGGATTGGCAGAGGGGTGTGCTACCACAAAATCTTTCCCTCCGGTCTCCCCTACTATGCGCGGATACGTTTTATACTTCTCGATGTTCGTTCCGATTTCCTTCCACAAATGCTTGAACACTGCAGTAGAACCGGTAAAGTGAAGTCCGGCAAAATCAGGATGACTAAATACGATATCACCTGCATCCTTGCCTTCCACCGTAATCATATTGATTACACCATCAGGAAGTCCGGCTTCGCGGAAGAGCTCCATGATTACATGCGCGCTGTACACTTGAGAATCGGCGGGCTTCCACACAACAGTATTGCCCATGAGCGCTGCGCTGGCAGGTAAGTTGGCTGCGATTGCCGTGAAATTGAATGGAGTAATGGCAAAGACAAATCCTTCGAGCGGACGGTATTCGAGTCGATTCCAGATTCCCGGTTGGTTGCCCGGTTGGTCGCGGTAAATCTGTTGCATGAAGGCCACATTGAAACGCAGGAAGTCGATGAGTTCGCATGCAGCATCAATTTCAGCCTGGAACGCATTCTTGCTCTGAGCGAGCATGGTTGCAGCATTCATGCGCATTCTGTAAGGACCTGCGAGCAGATCTGCTGCACGCAAAAAGATTGCGGCGCGTTGTTCCCATGCCATTGCCGACCAGCGACCTTTTGCCGCCAAAGCAGCATCGATGGCTTGCGTAACATGAGCCTTCGTTCCCCAGTTGAAGTGTCCTAGTACCTTTTTGTGATCGTGCGGAGGAGACATCGTGCGCTTGTCGGACGTGCGAACCAACTCCGAACCGATGTACATGGGCACATCGATGGGCGCCTGATTGTACATCGCGCGGTATTGATTCAATAGATTATCACGATCTGCTGTTCCAACAGCGTAACTGCGCACGGTTTCATTGACGGGCACGGGTACTTGAAAAACTCCTTTGGGCATAGAATAAATTTTCCGACGAAAGTAATATGAAATGAAAGGAGAATGGAGAATGGAGAATGGAGAATGGAAGGCCATCCTATTTGCATTAACTTTTTTCAGCGTCGTAAATACTTTACAATCTGGCCTCGCTCCTTTGCGCAAAACAAAGAACAATGGCTATCATGAACCTCTCTCTTTTGCACGCGCCCAAGGCAGCGCCTGCATTCAATGCGTCACAGCATCTTATGGACATCTTGCGTATCAACGGCTTCTGCGAATTACCCGGCATGGGTGGTAGAAGTATGCAATCATCTGTAGACCGATTTATTGCAGGGCGCAACTACTACTTCCGCAAGCGCGGTCAATGCACCATCAACTTCTTAAAGGACGGGCGTGTGCACGTGCTGAATGGTCCAATTGCAATATGGAATCTGCATGACCAGCTGAGTTACCATGAACTCAACGTATTGCTGGCGTTTGCATCGCTTGGCGAAGAGCATCAGGAATGTATGCGCAATTATATGGGGCCTCGCTGCACGCGCTATTCAGATGTGCTTGAACTCTTACCATCCTTTCAGGTGGACTGGAAAACTGCTTTTCTCATGGCTATGAGCAATTTGTAAGTCCTGAAATAGGAATCTTGTTCTGTGGAAAAGTGAGTGGGTTTTTCCGGAATGTTTGACGGTGATATGCAAAAAACTCCTATCCTTGTAAGACGTTTTATTTGAAATCCATTCAACGCTCAACCATGAAGAAAAATCTTCTCGCTGCTGCAGCCTTTGCTGCATGTTCGCTCACACAAGCTCAGGCTGCTCAAGAACCAACCAACGACTTACATCCATTGCGTTTGGTCGTGCAGGAAATTAACCATGCAGGAACCAACGCAACTGGCCGCACCTTCCGTGTATATGCACAGTTGCCCTCGGCGCAATACTCGTTGCAAGTTGTGTATGGCGATGCTGCACACCCCATGCGCATCGAGTCGAGCGCACCATTCTTTCAAAGCCCATTCGCAGGCGCGAGCTCAGCAGGTGTTTCTGCTGCGGCTTTGCAAGCTGATCCATCCGTACAATACGATTCATGGATTACGGTTGGCTATGAAAACAACGAAGACAATAACTTGTGGGACTTGGGCGTCGACTTTTCGTCGTTCGATCAAGGTGGTACTATTGCAGCTAATAACGGCGGCTGGTTCCTTGTTCCCACCGATGAGAAATGTGCACCCGATGCGCAAGGTCTGGTGCTGATTGGCCAATTTACCTCAACCGGCGAAATCAACGGTGTATTGAATCTACAGGGAAAAACCGGTGAGGGTGAAACTTGGCGCCAGCATGGACTCACCTTCAACACACGCAACAGCGAAGTGTTTGGCTGCACCGACAGCAAGGCTAGCAACTTCAATCCAAGCGCAACATTCAACGATGGCAGTTGCATTGGTGGTGGTTGCATACCTGCTCCTGAAGCCGCGGCGACAGCTGCAAGCGGTTGGGATGTATTCCCTAACCCGCTGCGCAACAACCTCATCAACATACAACTGCACAGCCTGGAAGTAAAGCCGGGAGCAGCGCTCGATATCATCGATGCAAAGGGTAGCCTAGTTGCTTCGTTCGTTGTAGGAAAAAATGCCACACAAAACGGAAATCGCATAACTATCGACCAAGCGCTGAACAGCGGCACTTATCAAGTCGTTCTTCAACAGAATGGTCAGCGTGAAACGAAAACCATTGTAGTACAATAGCTCCCTTCGACTGCGCTCAGAGGCGAAGTCAAAGCTTAACCTTAATCAACCAAAAAAAAGAGCCGCTCGTTAGCGGCTCTTTTCGTTGCCATGCTCGGTTGAATGCATAGCAGTGACTCTAACTAACCTTAACCAACCGAAAGTGTTAACTCCAGATTCGTTTGTTCGCCATGGGCTTTCAACCAATCTTGGATTTTCGACTGAATACGCTGAAGCTCTTTGATGCGCTGCTCGCGCATTTTGATTTCCTCCATATTGCTCAGCCGACTTATTTTATCTTCATGAAACTTCACCTTTACATCGATCATTCCACGAATGATGGAAGCGGCATCTCCTGAATAGAAAATACCATCAGCGAGTTTCATTTGAATAGATTCTGTTACTTGTTCCATATCGCGTGTTTTTTTATTGTCCCTGTCCGAGTGAATAAGCCGCCTTACCGTCGAACGCGTACAAGTTCTCCGTTTTGATGGCATCGATACCGTTACTGAATGCCTGCTGTAATAAAGTTATTACCTCTTCATTCGATATCGTCTTACCTTCCTCCGGCTTGAAGCGACAACGCCAGTGGTCCGTACAGAATGTTTCCTTGAATCCTTGCGGCCATACTTTAATACCGCGGTTGGTAATCATGGAAAGCTTTACGTTGCCATTGTTAAGTGCTTGCAGTTTGGTCGCCAGTTGATCGGCCTCCTCCCCACTCCAATGAACAAAAACATCTACTCCCACCAAGTCCTTTTTGGCTGAAGGCTTGCGCTTATACTTGGGCAGATTCAACTGCGCACCTTCTGTAAACTTAACAGGCTTCAAACGAAGTGGACTTTTGCCCAAATTGGCAATCACAGCTTGTGCAAACTCTTTGGTACCCACCTTGCGTGAGCTCACCCCTTCTGTGAAGATGTCATAGGTGTGAATTCCATCCTCGATAGTGCGAAGCCATGCGTTCTGAATTTTCTCTGCCACTTCGGTTTGTCCGATATGGCAAAGCATCATCACTGCACCTTGCAACAATCCGGAAGGATTTGCAACATCTTGTCCGGCACGGCGAGGAGCAGAACCGTGGATTGCTTCGAACATGGCACATTCCTCTCCAATGTTGGCCGAACCGGCCAATCCTACCGAACCGGCAATCTGCGCAGAGATATCCGACAACACGTCGCCGTAGAGATTGAGGGTCACTATTACATCAAACGCTTCCGGAGTATCGGCCATCTTGGCTGCTCCGATATCGATAATCCAGTGCTCGTTTTCGATTTCCGGATATTCCTTGGCAATCTCATCAAACACCTGATGGAACAAACCATCGGTTTGCTTCATGATATTGTCTTTCGTGAAGCAGGTTACTTTTTTGCGTCCGTTTACTCGTGCGTATTCAAAAGCATAGCGCACAATCTTTTCGCAACCCGGACGGCTGATCAGTTTAAGACACTGAATCACCTCATCGGTTTGCTGGTGTTCGATACCGGCGTATAAATCTTCTTCATTCTCACGAACAATCACAATGTCCATGTTGTGATGCTTGGTAGCCACAAATGGATGAAGGCTCAAGCAAGGGCGCACATTCGAATAAAGTCCCAGAAACTTTCTGGTCGTTACGTTCAAGCTTTTGTAACCACCACCTTGCGGAGTGGTAATAGGTGCTTTTAGAAACACCTTGTTTCGGCGAATCACTTCCCAAGACTCCGGTGCAATACCGGCTGTGTTACCGGAGAGATAAACCTTCTCTCCTACTTCGATTTCTTCTGTTTCGATTTGAGCTCCGGCTGCAGCGAGAATGCGCAGTGTAGCTTCCATGATTTCGGGTCCAATGCCGTCACCCTTGGCGATCGTTACTTTTTGTTTCATGTATTCTTATTTGCAGCAAAACTCAGGCTTCAAATCATAATGTGTTATTTATTTTTGCATCACATAACATAAAATTTATTTATGAACTACACCTTGAATCAATTGCGTGTATTTAAGACGATTGTCGATACGGGCAGCATCACCAGGGCAGCAGAAGCCTTGAATCTTACTCAGCCTGCCATATCCATACAACTAAAGAATTTCCAACGTGAATTCGACTCTCCGTTAACGGAAACCATCCATAAGAAACTTTACATCACTGAATATGGGCGCGAGGTTGCTGCAGCTGCAGAAACCTTGCTTCAGGTGGCAGAAACACTGGGAAAAACATCCGCGCAATCGGAAGATCGATTAATAGGTAAACTGCGCATATCCGTTGTGTCGACCGGCAAGTATGTGATACCCTATTTCCTTACAGACTTTTTGAAGCAACATCCGAGAGTTGAACTTGTGTTGGATGTTTCAAACAAGCAAGGCGTTGCACGAGACTTACAATCCAATACCGTAGATCTTTCGCTCGTATCCACCATGCCACGTAACATGGAACTCGAATCATTGGCATTATTGAAAAACGAGCTCGTACTAGTTGGATCCAAGCATTTGGCACTTCCCAAAACGAGAAGTCAACATGATTTGCTTCGAAAACTTACGCTCATTTTTCGTGAGGAGGGTTCGGCGACACATTCGGCCATGCAAGACTTTTTAGATAGCAACGAGCTAGTGGTTCACCGAAAGATTCAACTTACCTCTAACGAGGCCGTGAAGCAGGCGGTGATGGCCGGTTTGGGAGTTTCCATATTACCGCTCATTGGCATACGCAGAGAATTGGAGCGCGGCGATTTGCAGGTTATTCCCATGAAAGGTCTTCCGCTTAAATCGACCTGGCGATTGGTGTGGCACCGCGACAAGAAGCATTCGCCAGTGGCCGCAGCTTTTCTGGCATATGTGCGCGAGCGAAAGACGGAGATTGTGGAGAGGTGGTTTGGGTAAACCCAAAGCAGCTCAGGTTATTTCAAAAAAAAACTGGGAATTCACCCTGTTTTACTTAAAGAAATTTCTGTTATTCCTTCGTTGACTTGTCTTCGATACGAATCTTCTCAGCTTTAAGTGCCTGCGATATCAAAACCTCTTGTTCAGGTGTTATGGTGTGTGGAGGAATGAGCAGGTCGGGTTCGTTTGTTTTTTCAGTGTAATTCATCGCAGTTTCGGTTTGTATCGTGCTATCAAAAATAGGCACTCTGATGTCATAGCATAAATCGACCAAGTCCTTTTTATTTGGAGCCTCACCCCCATCCCCTCTCCAGTGGAGAGGGGGGCACATGAGGAGTGGCTTTTTTTTGTCCTCTTTTTTGCCAATGAACCAACACAAAAACCTTCACTTCAAATGCCACAAGCGACCTACTCCCCTCTCCACTGGAGAGGGGCTGGGGGTGAGGCTCAAATCAAAAAAAACGCGCCTTTCGGCGCGTTTTAGATTTTTGGTTGGTGGACGCGCAGCATCGCGTCCTGACCTGGATATTTGTGAAAGTGCTGTGTGGGGGGTTAAAGGCACCCTTCTAGTAGTAGATATTCCTGCGCACCTTAGCCACGTACTTCGCAAGGCGAATAACCTGCTTGGTGTAGCCAAACTCGTTGTCGTACCAAACATAGAGCACCACACCTTTTCCGTCGGGTGATACGATGGTGGCCTGTGAATCGAACACCGAACAGCAGTCGTTGCCTACGATATCGCTGCTCACCAACTCTTCGCTGATGCTGTAGTAAATCTGGTTCACCAAATCGCCTTCCAACGCACTCTTACGAACAGTAGCGTTAACTGCATCGAGTGTTGTCTCCTTGTTGAGGTATACATGGATAATCGCCAACGAGCCATTCGGAGTGGGGACACGAACGGCATTGGCTGTAAGCTTGTCTTTCAACTCAGGAATAACCTTCGTTACTGCCTTGCCTGCACCCGTTTCGGTGATAACCATATTCACCGCAGCACTGCGACCGCGACGGCTCTTCTTGTGCATGTTATCGAGCAGGTTCTGGTCGTTGGTATAAGCGTGCACGGTTTCGATGTGGCCCTTGTCGATGCCATATGCGTCGTGGATGCTCTTCAGCACCGGACAAATCGCATTGGTTGTGCAGCTCGCGGCCGAGAAAATCGTTTCATTCTCGATGTCCAAATCGCGGTGGTTGATGCCGTAAACAATGTTGGGAACCTCTTTGCCGGGAGCCGTGAGAATAACCTTCTCTACTCCTTTAGCCTTGAGGTGGATGCCCAACGCATCACGGTCTTTGTATACGCCTGTGTTGTCAACCAACAAAGCGTTCTGAATTCCATAGGCGGTATAATCGATGGCTCCGGGATCTTTCGCGCCGATCATGTGGATGCGCTGACCGTTCACGATCATACACTTGTTTTCATAATCCACATCGACGGTTCCTTTGAAGCGTCCGTGCACTGAGTCGTTTTCAAACAACGCCGCGCGCTTCTTGATACTCAAATCGTCGTCTTCGCGTGTTACAATAGCGCGCAAACGAAGCTGCTGACCCTTACCGGCCTGCTTCACGAGCTCGCGA
>JBKCGW010000161.1:0-4905 GCA_046303175.1 Flavobacteriales bacterium | reverse complement strand
TTGCAAGTGCAAAAGCCCATCGATGTAAAGAAGTTTCTCGATGAGTATGTGATTGGTCAGGATGAAGCGAAGAAGTTCCTCAGCGTGGCGGTGTACAACCACTACAAGCGCATTACCAATATTTCGAAGAAGGACGATGGATCGGTTGATATCGATAAGTCGAACGTGATTCTCGTGGGCGAAACCGGTACGGGAAAAACCTTGTTGGCGAAGACCATCGCGCGCATGCTGAAAGTGCCGTTTGCCATCGCCGATGCTACCGTGCTAACCGAAGCCGGTTATGTGGGTGAAGACGTAGAGAGCATTCTTTCACGCTTGCTACAAGATGCCGATTTCGATGTTGCTAAAGCCGAGCGTGGTATTGTTTTCATCGATGAGATAGATAAGATTTCACGCAAGAGCGACAACCCAAGTATCACCCGCGACGTGAGCGGTGAAGGTGTTCAGCAAGCGTTGCTCAAGTTGCTCGAAGGAGCCACCGTGAGTGTGCCACCACAAGGCGGACGCAAGCACCCTGAGCAGAAAATGATACAGGTGAACACCAAGAACATCCTCTTCATTTGCGGAGGAGCGTTTGATGGTATCGACAAGATTATTGAGCGCCGCGTAAACACGGCCGCTATCGGATACAACAGCAGTCAGCACCGTATTAATGACGGTAACTGGTTGCAATACATTTCGCCGCTCGACCTGAAGCGCTTCGGATTGATTCCCGAGCTCATCGGTCGTTTCCCGGTGATTACCTATCTCAATCCTCTCGATGAAGAAACGCTCCGACGCATTCTCACCGAGCCGAAGAACGCACTCATCAAGCAGTATGTTCGCTTATTTGAAATTGACGGCGTGAAGCTGTCGTTCGACAAAAAGGCCCTCGACTTTATCGTGGAGAAAGCCCTTGAATACAAGCTCGGTGCGCGCGGTTTGCGATCCATCTGCGAAGCCATCATGACCGACGCCATGTACGAGTTGCCATCATCCAACGAGAAGGAATTCAAGGTCACGCTGACGTATGCGCGCGAGAAGTTTTCGCGCAGCAAGCTGAGTCAGTTGAAGGTAGCGTGAAGCGAGGTAGCTGAAGCCGTACTTTTTTAAGCTAAAGTTTTTAGGAGAATGAAGAATGGAGAATGGGGGGCGCCTCTTCATTCTTCGTTCTCCATTCTCCTTATTTTTCTAGCCACTTGCGCACCCTGCCTATTCATATTCCCATATCCGGAATACTTTATTGGTTTTTTATGTCGTGCATGCGATTCAGTTTTGTCGTCGCAAATCCTGTGCGCATGAATCTGAAAGCAAACCATCAGACATTAATCAGCAAAAGTTTCGTTATAGCGAAACTATTTGTATTTTCGTCAAACACTTCGTTGAAACATGGAACCACTATTTGAGATCCTGTTTCTAGAAGATGCGTTCAACTTTTTAAACGGGTTGGACCGAAAACACAATGAGAAGATTCTTTACAACATGCGTAAGGCGCGGCTTGAAGTCAACTCTGAGTTATTCAAAAAACTTACAGGGGAGATCTGGGAGTTTAGAACACTCTATGAAGGTGCACACTATCGCTTGCTGGCTTTTTGGGACAAGACTGCGCAAACCAATACGCTTGTAGTGGCCACTCACGGATTTGTAAAGAAGAAAAGTAAAGTCCCTGCCGTGGAAATTGAACGGGCGATGAAACTACGTGCGAACTATTACAAGGATAAAGAAATAAGACGATGAAGACGTATACACTCGATGAAGTGCAGGACAAGCTCATAGGAAAAGTGGGCACACCGGTACGCGATAAATTCGAATACGATCTGCAAATTGAGCTGATCGGGCAAGCCATCAAACAGACGAGAAAGCACCGACAACTGACACAGGAGGAATTGGGTAAATTGATTGGTGTTCAGAAAGCGCAAATCTCACGTCTGGAAAGCAACCCCGGAAATGTCACCATCGACACACTGCTTCGAGTCTTCAATGCATTACAAGCGAATATCAAACTGCAGATTGATTTGCCGAAGGTTGTGTGAGGGAAAAAATAAAATTGAACCGCAAAGGCGCCGAGCACGCAGAGTGTTGAGATTCTCTTTGCGTCCTCTGCGACTTTGCGGTTAGCAGATTGTCGATAGACCATTGGGTAGTTTATTATGGAGAATGAAGAATGGAGAATGGGGGGCGCCTCTCCATTCTCCATTCTCCATTCTCCATTCCCCATTCTCTTCTTATCTTCGCGCATAACACAAACACCCCCATGAAAAAACACCTAACCTTTTCGTTGGCGCTGTTCACCATCGTATGCAGCACCGTTACCGCCCAACTTCCTTCCTACCTCCCCTCTGATGGCCTCGTGGGCTGGTGGCCGTTCAATGGAAATGCGAACGATGAAAGTGGGAACGGGAATGATGGGGTGGTTAATGGGGCGACGTTGTCGGTGGATAGGTTTGGGTCATCAAATAATTCTTACAACTTCAATGGGGCATCAAACTTCATAGTAGTACCCAATGTATTATTAGAAGGCGGTTTTCAGAGCTTCACATGGTCATTCTGGTTTTTAAAAGAAAGTGCTTCATCAAACACAGAAGCAGCCATCCATGACCGAACAACAATTAACTCAGGATATAAATACTACATGAACTTCGTTGATTACTTGCCAGGTCAAGGTATACAGGGCTGTTCATCAAATCCAGGCAGCTCTTCCGTTTCTTGTGCATACTCCATTTCGAATAACCAATCAAATGGTCAATGGAACCATTGTGTATTTCTTCTAGATGCGACTTCTGGCACTGCTTCGTTATATGTGAACGGAATCTTAGAGGTCACGAGTCAATTTTCACCTAACTCATGGACTTCAGAGTTAGCTCCAACTTACTTCGGAGCTTCACCTCAAGCTTCATCTGACGAGCAGTGGTTTATGGGCTTGTTAGACGACATAGCCATCTTCAACCGTGCTTTGACTGAACAAGAACTTCAAGGCCTCTACAACGCCCCCAACGAAACAGTCGACACCGGCGATGGCGCTGCACCGCTTCCACAAGGCATTCCTTACCAAGCTGCAGCGCGCGACGCACAAGGACAAGTCATTGCCGATGCGCCTGTGAACGTGCGCTTCTCGTTGCATGAAGGTGCGGTGGATGGCGCGGTGTCGTATAGCGAAACACATGCGCTCACTACCAACGGCATTGGTTTATTCAACACGGTGTTTGGCAACGGCACACCCGAGCAAAGCGCATTCGATAGCATCAACTGGGCAGCGACCACGAAGTTTCTACAAGTAGAAATCGACCTGGGTGAAGGCTATGTAGACATGGGCACAACCCAATTGCTTTCTGTTCCTTACGCCTTCCGCAGCGACGAGGCGGCACGCATCAAAAACGCCGGTCTGCCCATCTTCGCCGACAACGCCGCTGCCCTCGCAGGCGGACTGGTGGCAGGGGAGATGTATAGGACGGCGAGTGGCGACCTTAAAATAGTATACTAAAGAAGAAGAATGAAGAATGGAGAATGGAGAATGAAGAAAGAGGGGCTGCCTCTCCATTCTCCATTCTCTTCTTACCTTCGCTCATAAGCAATCAATAATCCGTCAACTTTCATCAATATGAAACAAACGATACTTCTCTTCATGACTCTTCTCGCAAGCTTCGTGCTTAGCGCGCAATCCCTCACGCCCACGGTTATTGCCACGGCGGGTTTTGGCTATGCGTCGCCTGAACTGCAGGTGGATATTACCATCGGTGAAACGTTCATCACAACCTTGCAAACGCCGGATGTGATCCTTACCCAAGGGTTTCATCAGCCCGTGGCGCAACAGGGCGGTGGTTGCATCAACGTAGCGCTTATCGATCCGGATTTTATTTGTCCGCTGATATTCGACCCCGTTTGCGGTTGCGATGGAGTTACTTATGCCAACAGCTGCGTTGCGGAAACTACGGCCGGTGTTACTTCGTGGACACCCGGCGAATGCGGCGCTGCCATTCCGGGTTGCTTGTCACCCCAGGCATGTAACTACAACCCGGCAGCTACCGAAGACGATGGCTCGTGCTTGTTTGTAGGACTGCCTTGCGATGATGGTGATCCGGCTACTGTGGATTTTGTTGCAAGCGATTGCACTTGCCAAGGTGAAATTTCAGGATGCACCAACCCCGATGCATGCAACTACAACCCCATCGCTACACTCGATGACTTCTCGTGTGTGGGTGCAGGTGGCGCATGCAACGATGGTAACGAAAATACGGTCGACGATTACTACACCAACGACTGCGTGTGTGTGGGCTTGCTGCTGGGCTGCATCGATGTTGCTGCCTGCAATTACAACCCCGCCGCCAGTGCCGAAGATGGCTCTTGCTTCTACGTTGGCGATATCTGCGATGACAATGATTTGGGTACGGATAACGATTTAGTTGGCAACGATTGTGTTTGCGCAGGAGAACCTAATGGACAAGTTCCGGGTTGCACTGCTGTAGAAGCATGCAACTACAATGAAATAGCAACAATCGATGATGGCTCTTGCATACTGCCCGGCGAACCTTGTGATGATGGTAACCCACTTACAGCTTTCGATCAGTTGGGTGTGGATTGCGTGTGCACAGGTATGCTGATGGGTTGCACGGATCTTAACGCTTGTAATTATTTAGAAGGTGCCGTTGTGGACGATGGCTCGTGCTATTTCCCGGGTGATTTGTGTGACGATGGAAATGCCGAAACACAAAATGATAGTTGGAGCGTCGACTGCGTGTGCTCCGGAGAGATTGTGGGTTGCACAGCTATGTCGGCCTGCAATTATAATCCTGCTGCAACTGTGGGTGATTTCTCCTGTGTATTCATGGGCGATTTATGCGATGATGGTGTACCCGAAACCATCAACGACGTATACGGCTTCGACTGCCTCTGTATGGGTGAAGTAGTTTTTGTTCCGGGTTGCACCGA
>JBKCGW010000160.1:0-14510 GCA_046303175.1 Flavobacteriales bacterium | reverse complement strand
AGTACTACGTGAACTTCGACAACAAGGTTGGTGCAATCGTGGAGAAGAAGTAAAGGATATGGTGCGAAAAATCGAACACATTGGCATTGCAGTGAAGGACCTGCAAGCATCGAATAAAATCTTTGAAGACCTTTTGGGAGTGGCTCCCTACAAGGAAGAAGCCGTAGAAAGTGAGCATGTAATTACGTCTTTCTTTCAGGTAGGCGAAAGCAAAATCGAATTGCTACAGGCTACCTCTCCCGATAGTGCCATAGCGAAATTTCTTGAAAAAAACAAAGAGGGTATTCATCATATTGCCTTCGACGTGGAAGACATTCACGTTGAAATCGAACGGCTGAAAAACAAAGGATACACCATGATTCACGATGTGCCCAAAGAAGGCGCCGACGGAAAAATCATTGCTTTTCTGCACCCGAAATCGAGCAACAGCGTGCTCGTTGAGCTCTGTCAGGATCGCTTCAAGAAGTGAAAGAATCCTTTCTTCTTGCGTTTCATTTTTCGAGCATCAGGCCCAAACAAATCGTTTCCGTCATGCTTACCGTCCTTCGATAAATCCACGTTGCGTCCGGTAGGCGTATCGCACGTTCGATCGGGTTGCTTGCTCAACCACTGAATACGCAGTGTAATCATTACAGGTCGGTAGCGTCCGTTGAAGTATGGTAATGTTGCTTTCATTCCCTCCCATCGATTGATATTCAACAACGGCACTTCAATCATCGGCAAGATGAAAATACCGGGCTCAGGCTTCCAGCCCACTCCCAAGCGGTAATGCAACTGCACAGGAAAAGTGGGAGGATATTGCCAATCTGCACCAGGTACCATTCCACCTCCTCGATTGCCAAACAACCGAAAATCCACATGCATCCCCAATGAATTTTGTAACCACCAACGATTGCTTAACATGACTACGTTACTCAAATTACCGAACGCACTTAGATAGCTATCCGCGAACGAAGCGCTGGATGCATAGGGCACGTTGGAAGAATCACCGCGCACCACACCCACAAACTCCTCGGTGCCTCGCAACATTTTATATCCAAGGCCATAATCCACATGATCTATGAGTCCGCCGTGTTTCCAAAAATGATGTCGGCCCAGCTGAACGCACAAGCCATTTTGACCGTCGCGAGAAAAATCACCACTAAACAATGTATCGTCGGCTGCATTATAACCTGTCAATGATTCGGTGCGTGGAAAAGGCATCGTAAAAGCAATACCCGGTGCAATAAACCATCCTGAATTTTTGAATTGTCCGCCGGGAACATACAAGGCTCGTGGCTCGCGCTGAGCAAATGTCGAAAACGAGCATACCACACACAGAAAAATGAGAATCATTCGTTGCATGCAGGCAATCTAACGCGCCTATCAGCACATTTCAAACGAAATACCACGCACTTAGCAACGACTATTTGTGAATCTCGAGTAGTTCCATCATTCGCTTCTCTACTTCCTCGGAGTCCCACTTCAACTCAATGTCTTCTATCGCCATGATATGATCCATTATCTTCTGCTGGCGATACCCATTACTCAAAGCATCCTGATAGGGCGTATGCGAAAAAGAAACCTGCTCATAGAGCGATTTCAAGCGGCCCGGATATTTTTCACTGAAGCGACCTTCAATTTTCTTCTGAAGCAAAAACTCCTTGTCAGCCGTCTTGTCGCGCATTTCGATGTAATTGTTCAAAGCCAATTGCAAAATGGCGTCTCCGGCAGGCTTGCGCAGGCGTGTATACTCCGGCAACACCTTCTCAAAGTCATCATGATGCTCTTCGAGCAATGCGTTCAAATAACTGCAGTCTTCGAAGCCGGCATTCATACCTTGACCGTAGAACGGCACAATAGCGTGAGCCGCATCGCCCATCAAACAAACGCTGCTCTTGTAATGCCACGGGTAGCACTTGGTCATTACCAAACTCGCATCCGGGTTGGCAAAAAAGTCTTCCACCAGTTCGGGCATCATAGGCACAGCATCGGGGAAGTGCGTATCAAAGAAACTGCGCACTGCCTCGGGCGTTTTCAAGTTCGCCAATGAATGCTCTCCTTCAAAAGGAATGAATAATGTGCAAGTAAAAGAACCGTCGACATTGGGAAGCGCAATCATCATAAACTCCCCACGCGGCCATATGTGAAGGCAATTGCTATCGAGTTGATGCGAGCCATCTGCATTAGCTGGAATTTCCAATTCCTTGTAGCCGTGATCCAGGTAGGTTTGAGAGTAGTCGTAGCGATCGAGTCGTGTTAGACGTGTTCGAACCGCGCTAAATGCACCGTCGGTTCCAAACACCTGGTCGAACGACTCACGCACTTCTTCGCCGCTTACTTCGTTCTGAAAAACGACCGTCGTACCATCGAGTTCCACATCCTTGCAGCGGTGTTGAAACACCAACTCTACATTGCTGTGTTCGGAAGCACATTGCATCAACGTTTGATTAAGCAATCCACGCGAAACACTGTATATCGCCTGCCCTTCCTTTCCATAGGGCTGATAGGCGAGTTTACCATCAACAGCGTGCATCATGCGGCCGTGCATCGGTATGGCAACTTTGCGAATGGCATCTGCAACGCCTGCTCCCTCCAAGCCCTTCCAGCCACGATCGCTCAATGCCAAGTTGATACTCTTGCCTTGCACGATTTTCAGTTTGCGAATATCCGGGCGTCGGTCAAAAACCTTCACCTGATATCCGCGCTTGGCCATGTATACAGCCCACAAGCTGCCTACCAAACCGGCACCTACGATGGCTACTTTCTTATTGTTCATTTCGTTTGAAATTCTAACTACTTCACTTTTTCCAATGCCTGGCGCAAATCTTCGATGATGTCTTCCATGTCTTCTACCCCAACACTCAAGCGAAGGAGGGAATCAACCAACCCAGTCTTCATGCGCTCCTCGCGAGGTATTGAAGCATGCGTCATGGATGCCGGATGACCTACGAGCGATTCAACACCACCCAACGATTCAGCTAGCGAAAAAACACGCAACGATTGCGCAAGTTCACTAGCATCTTCAAATGAATCGCTCTTCAGGGTGAACGAGATCATTCCTCCAAAATCACGCATTTGTCGTTTTGCTACTTCGTGGTTTGGATGATCGGTGAAGCCGGGCCAATACACTTTACCCACTTTCGGATGTGCGCGCAAAAACTCAGCAACGGCCTTTCCATTCTCGCAATGCGCACGCATGCGCAAGTGCAATGTTTTGAGTCCGCGCAACACCAAGAAAGAATCTTGAGGGCCCGGCACCGGACCGCACGAATTGGTAATGAAAGCCAGTTGATCGTAGAGCTCCTTGCTATTCGTCATGAGCGCACCCATGACCACATCGCTGTGACCGCCGAGGTATTTGGTTGCACTGTGCATAACGATATCGGCGCCCATATCGAGCGGGTTTTGCAGATACGGCGATGCGAACGTGTTATCGACTACCGACCACACACCCAGGCGCTTGGCCATCGCCGTGTAGTGAGCGATATCGATAATCTTCATCATCGGATTGGTAGGAGTCTCGATCCAAATCATGCGTGTCTTTGGGTTCACACATGCTTCCACTGCAGCAAAATCGTGCATATCGACAAAATGAAAACGAATGCCCATTTTCTCGAATACCTTAGTGAACAGGCGATAGGTTCCGCCATATAAATCATCGGTAGCAATAACTTCATCTCCGGGCGAAAGAAGTTTAATAATCGTATCGACCGCACCCATTCCACTGCTGAAACACAAGCAGTGCTCAGCATTCTCCAACGCAGCCAAGCAGCTCTCAAGAGCAGTGCGTGTAGGGTTTTTTCCACGTGCATAGGCATACCCCTTATGTTTTGCAGGTGCCTCTTGTACATACGTAGAAGTTTGATAAATCGGAGTCATAATAGCTCCGGTGGTGGGGTCAGGTTCTTGACCGGCGTGAATAGCCTTGGTACCGAATTTCATGCAATTAAAATTTCCCGCAAGTAACAACAAAAAAGGCTTAACTCTTTTTGCCGGTGCCACCCAAACGGTTTGGATTGGCAGTAAGAAAGGACTTCCAGCCGGAATAGGATTTTCCTGCGGTTACTGCGTTGCTGCTTTGATAGAAATGACAAACTGCGGCAGCCAATCCGTCGGTTGCATCCAGCTTCTCGGGCATATCAGCATCCGGTATTTGCAGAATGCGTTGCAACATAGCCGCTACTTGTTCCTTGGATGCCGCGCCGTTGCCCGTAATGCTCTGCTTGATTTTTCGAGGGGCATACTCCACAACCGGCATCTTTCTGCTCAGCGCAGCAGCAATAGCTACACCTTGAGCTCTTCCAAGCTTCAGCATCGATTGTACGTTCTTACCAAAGAAAGGAGCTTCAATGGCAAGTTCATCGGGATGAAAACCATCGATGAGCTCGATACAGCGTTCGAAAATCTTTTGGAGTTTGAGGTGATGATCATCGATTTTATCGAGCCTCAGCACACCCAAAGCAATTAGCTTCATTTGCTTGCCCTGCACCTCAATAAGGCCGTAACCCAAAATGGTTGTTCCCGGATCGATGCCTAAAATGATGCGCTCTTTGCTCAATTGATGTTTCTTTGATGCCGCTAAGCTATGACAGTATTGCTCATCACAACCACCTGGCTATTTACGCTCTACGCCCTTTGGGTGATGAAAATGATATCCCTGTGGAGCAGACCATCTGAAACTCCGACACCGATTCACTCGTCATCGCATCTGTCGCTGATCATCCCCTACCGCAACGAAGCTCAGCACCTGCCCAATTTACTCGCTGCATTAAGCATTCAATTGAAACAAACACCCGGAGCTGCATTGCTCTTCGTTGACGATCACAGCACGGATGAATCGAATAAGCTGATACAAGCGTTTGCAGCAACACACGCAAACAGTGTGATGCTGTCGCAACGTGAAAGCCATGGTAAAAAGCAAGGCATCGACCTCGCAATTTCCAGTACCAAAACACCTTGGATTATAACGCTCGATGCCGATGTGATTCCCTGCGATGGCTGGCTTTCGCGAATCGCTTCGTGGACACATGAAAATGCCAGCGACCTGCTCATTCTGCCGCTGCATATCGGGCCGAGCAATTCCATTGTTGGACGTTTACAAGAAGTGGAATTCGCGAGTGTGATGGGCGTTACTGCCGGAATGGCCCTGCTGAAAAGACCCATTTTGTGCAACGGCGCCAACATGTGCTTTCAGCGCGAGGCCTACTTGCGCGTTCGTGATGAGCGCGCCGACATGCACATTACCAGTGGCGATGATCTCTTTCTCCTTCACGCCCTCATTCCCCATCAGAACATTGCTTGGGTGCACGATCCGCAAGTGCGTGTATCGACTGCACCGCAAAGCTCCTGGAGCACACTCGTTGCGCAACGACTCCGGTGGATGGGAAAAACATCGTCCATCAGCAATCGTAATTTGACAGCAACCGCATGGCTCACATTTCTTACCAACGGAGTTTGGATTGTGTGCGCATTTCTGACCCTTTTCAATCGCTTTCCCTTCGCCTTTTTCGCCGGAATCTCCATCTTGAAAATAGTTTTAGACGGATGGCTTATTGTGAAAGTAGGTCGTTGGATGTGCATAAAACGACTGAAGAGATTTTACCTCGCTCTCGTATTTCTGTATCCGTTCTATGCAACTTTGTTTCCGCTCATCAGCCAACTCGTTAAACCAACGTGGAAGGGTCGACCAACAACCATATAACCGAACACCGCTCTCCTGCGCGCATTGCCTGGCAACGATTTCGTGCTAATCCACCTGCAATGGGCGGGCTCTTTTTCATTGTGCTCATCATGCTTGTATCGTTCGCGGGGCCATTCATTCGCCCCGATTCTACCGTAGATGCACACGACCAGTCCCTGGCCATGAGTAGGCTTAAACCCGGTAGTTCGGTTAAAGAAATTCGAATAAAAAATAACGTTCCCGAGGTTGGAGTTTGGCGCATGTGGCTCGATGGAGGAAAACCAAACACACACAATTCGATTGCGGTGGATAGTGTGTGGGTGCAGGGCTCCGACTTGAATTTTCTGAGAACAGGCAATGCGAATTTGGAAGTGGAACAAGTTCCGCTTGCTACGTTAGAAAGCAATGAACGTAACGGATATGTTTTCAAGAGAACATTCTATCTGGGTACCGATAAGTATGGACGCGACCTGTTGTCGCGACTCATGGCGGGTGCGGTTATTTCACTTGCCGTCGGGTTCATAGCTGTATTCATTTCCCTTCTCGTGGGACTCACATTGGGGCTCATTGCCGGTTACTACCGAGGATGGGTGGATACAGTACTCATGTGGTTTACCAATGTAGTGTGGGCTGTGCCGACGCTTATTTTGGTGATGGCCATCACCTTTGCTTTCGGCACAGGATTTTGGAAAGTGTTCCTCGCAGTCGGGCTTACCATGTGGGTGGAGGTAGCGCGCATCGCTCGTGGCCAGGTGCTGGGTATTCGCGAAAAAGAGTACATCGAAGCGGCCCGTGCGTTGGGCTTTTCGGAAATGCGCATCATATTCAAACACATTCTGCCCAACATTCTTTCGCCCATCATAGTAATTTCCGCTGCCAACTTTGCATCGGCTATTCTCATTGAGGCGGGTCTTAGCTTTTTGGGACTCGGTGCCCAAATACCCACCCCAAGTTGGGGCAACATGATTCGTGAACATTACTCCTACATAACTACCGATTTGGCCTACCTCGCCATTGTGCCCGGTATTATGATTATGCTTCTGGTACTTGCCTTCATGATGGTAGGCAATGGACTCCGCGACGCACTCGATGTGCGTGAGTAATCGCCATTTCTCTTTTACATTCGCACCTATGGAAAAAAATGCAAGCATTTACGTTGCAGGTCATCGCGGTATGGTGGGAAGTGCAATTGTTCGACAATTAGAAAAGCACGGCTACACCAACGTCTTAACGCGTACTTCCGCGCAACTCGATTTGCGCAATCAACTCGCAGTAAATGATTTTTTTGCGGAAACAAAACCCGACTACGTTTTTTTGGCTGCCGCCAAAGTGGGAGGTATTCATGCCAATAATGTGTATCGTGCAGAATTCCTTTTCGACAACCTGATGATCGAAGCCAACATCGTCGATGCCGCCTACCGCAACGGCTGCAAGAAACTCCTATTCCTGGGTTCATCATGCATCTATCCGAAGATGGCCGAACAACCTCTGAAAGAAGAGAGTTTGCTTTCCGGATTTTTGGAGCCTACCAATGAACCCTACGCCATCGCAAAAATTGCAGGCATCAAATTGTGTGAAGCATACCGCGATCAATACGGATGCAATTTCATTTCAGCGATGCCCACCAATTTGTATGGCCCCAACGATAACTACGACTTGAATAATTCCCACGTGTTGCCCGCTCTCATTCGCAAGTTTCACACTGCGAAAATGAACGGCGATGCAAGCGTAGAGGTGTGGGGTACCGGCTCCCCTCTGCGTGAATTTTTGCACGTCGATGATTTAGCTGAAGCTTGCATGCACTTGATGCTTCATTACAACGAAAAACTCTTTGTCAACGTGGGTACGGGTGAAGATCTATCCATTAAAGCCCTCGCAGAAATGGTACGCGACATTGTCGGGTTCGAAGGAACCATTCAATGGAACACCGACAAACCCGATGGCACACCACGCAAACTCATGGATGTATCGCGCATTCACGCATCGGGGTGGAAACATCGCATTGCTCTTCACGATGGCATTGCATCGGTGTATGAAGATTTTAAAACAAAAGAACTCGCAGACCTTCGGGCCAAATGACCAATTTACGAATCCTAGTTGTTTGCATTGCGACTCTTCTTGCATGCCTAACCATACGCGCGCAACAAGGAAGCCTGCCCTTGAACCGCTTATGGTTGTTGGAGGCTGAGCGACTTGCACTGGCTAGTGACACTGCTTTTCACGCATCCGAGAAGCCGTGGATTACCAGGAAAATAATTGGAAACAACGAGTTGATTTGGCTCAACACATCGCGCAGCTACTCGAAAGTTGGAGCCAAGTTGTTTCGTGATCATTTGGTAGATGTGCGCGGCGAAGATTATCGCATCGTACTCGATCCACTCTTCGATGTGAGCGTGGGCCGCGACGTGGCCGATACGGGAGGCTATCAATCGGCCAACCTGATGTTCAATCAGCGCGGCATACAACTCATGGGCGACATCGGCTCGAAGTTCAGCTTTCAAAGCGCGTTTTTCGAAACACAAACGCTTGCGCCCGATTACATTCGGCGCATGCACGATGAATCGGGGGTTTACCCTTCCTACGGACGCACCAAAGAATTTGGCGAACGTGGATACGACTTCGCGATGGCCACCAGCCTGCTCACCTATTCGCCTACAAAATCCATAACGCTGCAAATGGGTCAGGGCCGCCAATTCTATGGTCATGGCTATCGATCCATCCTTTGGGGTGATGCCTCCTTTGTAGATCCGTTTGCAAAAGCCGGCTTCGAATGGTGGAATGGAAAACTGCGATACAGCACGATGTATGCTGAACTGCGCACGCTGGAACGACTTCCCAAAGGCGAAGTGCCTGAGTCGCTGTTCAAACCGAAATCAGCGAGCGTGAATTACCTCAGTGTAGTGCCTCACCCTAGTATCGAAATAGGAATTTTCGAAAGCACTATCTGGAATCGATTCGATAGCACAGGAACACACCCACCCTCCATTCTAGCGGCTATACCTATCATCGGGGTCCATAGTGCAAGCGAAGGCCTGGACGCACAGGACAACAGCATGGTCGGAATAAACCTGCGCTTTTCACCGGGTAAAAAAGCGAAAATCTACAGTCAAATCGCCATCGACCATTGGGCATCGCGCCGAATTGGCTGGCAAGTTGGAACGCAACTCTACGACGTCGCTACACCCGGCTTGCACCTTCAACTCGAATTCAACCATACCGGCGACTTTTTATATGCAAGTCCCTATCCGCTGCAATCCATTTCGCACGCCAATCAGCCGTTGGGACATCCGGGCGGAAGCGCGCTCAATGAACAATTGCTCATCATCAACTACCGTAAACAACGTTGGATGGCGGAGGCCCACGTGAATCGCATGATTCAAAGCGGAGGACCTCAAGGCGATTTCACCGCCAACCCCATCCAAATAATCCAACCATTCGTTGCTTGGGGCACAGGCGATTTGTACCATGCTTCAACATCTCTCTCCTGGATTGTTCAACCTCAAACGTGCACCACGCTGAGTATGGGCATTACGTGGCGTCAGGAAATCGTCTCACAAGTGACTCAACCCTTGTTTACAGCAGAAACACGTTACATTTGGGTGGGATTAAAATCAAACCTCCTTAACCACTACTCTGATTTTTAGCCTCGCCAAATTGCGCGCAGATTTCATTATTTTCGCGCTAACCACACACCAAACAACACCCACGTGTCAGAGATATTACGAGAGCTAATCGGGTCATTCAGTACTGCATTCTTTTTGGTGCTCATTGCAACTCCATCGCTTATCAAAGTTGCCAAACTTAAGCACCTGGTTGATGAGCCGGGCGATGCGCGAAAACTGCATCGACGTTCCGTACCTACAATTGGAGGCATCATGATTTTTGCAGGCACCATCATCGGTTACTGCTTGTGGTTCCCGTCCAAAGAAGGGTGGATACTTGGTAATAACTACTTCCCTATTGAAGCACTCAACGAGTTCAAATACCTCGTTGCATGCATGTTCATTCTGTTCTTCCTTGGCTTGAAAGACGATATCATCGGTGTTTCACCTGCAAAGAAATTGCTCGTGCATATGCTGGTCGGATTCATTCTAGTGTACATCGCCGACATCCGCATTACTCAATTTTGGGGGCTCTTCGGAGTTGACGATTTGCCCTATTCACTCAGTCTGGCTTTATCGCTTTTCGTATACATCGTAATTGTAAATGCCATTAATCTGATTGACGGTGTCGATGGTCTTGCAGCAGGGTTCGGATTTATTGCCAGCATGGCATTCTCCTATTGGTTCTACAAAACCGGCGATCAACCCTTAGCGCTGTTGGCCATTGGCTTGGCTGGAGCACTGCTTGGATTTCTTGTCTACAACTTTCAACCCGCCAAATTATTCATGGGCGACTCAGGCTCGCTGATTATAGGATTGGTGCTTTTCGTTCTGGCCGTAAAACTCATAGAATTTCCAGTGAAGCGAATGCTTGTCAACATGGAGCCTGTTCCGAAACCTGTATTAGCGATGGCCATTTTAGCGTATCCGTTGGTAGATACCCTGCGGGTTTTCATCTTGCGCACCTTGAAAGGCCGTTCACCCTTTTCGGCCGATAAGAACCACATCCATCACAAGTTGCTTGCGTTAGGATTAAGCCATCGACAAACCTGTTTTGTTCTGTACGGGTTTTCAATTGGCATCATTATTCTCACCTTCGTGAGCCCCGACTATTCACCCAACGTCAGCTTCTTGCTCGTAATGTCGGTGGCGGTGCTTACACTCAACTCCGTTTTTCTTTTCAAAAGCAAAAAGTAATTTGCTCTTCACTACTTACCATGGGAAAAATTCTACTCATCGACGACGAACAAGCTATTCGCAAAGCACTCAAAGAAATTCTGGAATACGAATCGTTCGAAGTAACTGAGGCAGAGGATGGCCCAACTGCCCTCAAGTTGGTTGAAAAAGAAACGTACGACCTCATTTTTTGCGACATCAAAATGCCTCGTATGGACGGAATCGAGGTGCTCAATAAACTAAAAGAACGCGGTTGCGAAACACCCGTTGTTATTATAACCGGCCATGGCAATGTAGAAACTGCGGTTGATGCGCTGAAGAAAGGTGCCTATGATTTTATTCAAAAGCCACTCGACCTCAACCGCATCTTGGTTACGGTTCGTAATGCGAGCAACCAACATTCTCTTCAGAAAGAAACAAAAACGCTGCGCAAGAAAATTGCTAAAGCGCCTGCCTACCAAATTGTAGGAACAAGCAATGCCATTGAAGAGATCAAGAAAATGATCGACACCGTTGCCCCTACCGAAGCCCGTGTTCTCATCACCGGCGGTAATGGTTCGGGTAAAGAACTGGTTGCACGACAACTGCACGATAAGAGCGAACGAGCAGCAGCCCCATTCATTGAAGTAAACTGCGCTGCTATACCCACCGAGCTAATTGAAAGCGAATTGTTCGGTCACGAAAAGGGAGCATTCACATCGGCCATAAAAACACGCCAAGGAAAATTCGAACTGGCCGATGGCGGAACACTTTTCTTGGACGAAATCGGCGATATGTCGTTAGCGGCTCAAGCCAAAGTGCTGCGCGCACTGCAAGAAAGCAAAATCACACGTGTGGGCGGCGACAAAGACTTCAAAGTAAACGTTCGCGTATTTGCCGCAACCAACAAAGACCTCCGCAAAGAAATCGAAGCAGGGAACTTCCGCGAAGATTTGTTCCATCGATTGTCAGTCATCGTCATTCGAGTGCCTTCGCTGAGCGAGCGAAAAGAAGACATTCCACAGCTGGCAGCGCATTTTCTGCAACTAATTGCGGAAGACTACGGCCAGCCCATCAAAGAAATTACACCCGGTGCCATCAAAGCACTGCAGGAATTGAAGTGGACGGGCAATGTGCGCGAGTTCAGAAATGTGATGGAACGCTTGGTGATTCTCTCCGGAAAGTCCATCGACGAGAAACTCGTGAAAGCCTACGCGGTTCCGAACTTTAGTTGAAGGTTGAAAATGAAAGATTGAAAGTTCGGATATGCCCATAATCCTATAATCCTGTTATCCTAAAAGAATACCCCCGTTGTTCATATTCTGCGGAAATTTTTCACTGCCTCGCCATGTACCTTCGCGAGGTGAATACCCAAACAAATTTCCTAACCGAACTCAACGAAGCTCAGCGCGCCGCCGCTGCTCACGTGAATGGGCCGCTCATGGTTATTGCCGGTGCAGGCTCAGGCAAAACACGCGTACTCACTTACCGCATCGCACACCTGATACACCAAGGGGTTGACCCGTTTCAAATTCTCGCGCTCACGTTCACCAACAAAGCAGCGAAAGAGATGAAAGCGCGTATCGGCAAATTGGTGGGCGATCACGAAGCACGCAACATTTGGATGGGTACCTTTCACTCCATCTTCGCACGCATTCTCCGCATGGAATGCGAACGCATCAATTACCCGCGTAATTTCTCTATCTACGATACAGCCGATTCGAAAAGCCTCATCAAAGACATCATCAAGGAAATGGGACTTGATGATAAGATCTACAAGCCGGGTATGGTGTACAACCGCATTTCATCGAGCAAAAACAATCTCATCTCTGCTGCAGACTATTGCAACGATGTAGAGATTCAAGCCGAAGACCGCACTACCGGGAAACCACAAATGGGTGAAATCTACAAGTCCTACAACCTGCGACTTTTCAAGGCGGGAGCAATGGACTTCGATGATTTGCTCTTCAAGACCAACGAACTCCTTCGCGACTTTCCGGATGTGCTGCACAAGTATCAGCACAAGTTCCAGTACATCTTGGTCGATGAGTATCAAGACACCAACTTCTCGCAATACCTCATCATCAAGCAATTGGGTGCTGCCTATGAGAACGTGTGTGTCGTGGGCGATGATGCGCAAAGTATCTACGCCTTCCGCGGCGCCAACATTCAGAACATCCTGAATTTCCGCAAAGACTATCCGGAATACGCACTCTATAAACTCGAGCAGAATTACCGCAGCACGAAAGTGATTGTTGAAGCGGCCAATTCGATCATCTCGAAGAACAAAGACCAGATTAAAAAATCCGTTTGGACAGCCAACGAAGAAGGTGCGCGCATCAAAGTGCACAAAGCCGCTACCGATAACGATGAAGGTTTCTTTGTAGCCAATCAGATTTATTCGACACGTGCAGAAGCCGGTGCAGACCCATCAGAATTCGCCATTCTCTACCGCACCAACGCACAGAGCCGATCGTTTGAGGAAGCTCTTCGCAAACTAAATATACCCTACAAAATTTTTGGAGGACTGAGCTTCTATCAACGCAAAGAAGTGAAGGATTTGGTGGCCTATTTCCGATTGGTATGCAACCCGAGCGATGAAGAATCATTGAAGCGCGTCATCAATTATCCCAAGCGCGGCATTGGCGATACAACCATCAACAAACTAGTGGTTGGAGCTGCCGAACGAGAAATCAGCATTTGGGAAATGATTGGCCGCGCACACGAGGTAGGACTTAGCGGAGCAACCATGCACAAGGTGAACGAATTCGTTTTGCTCATTCGCAGTTTCGCAGTTCAGCTTGAAGCGAAAAACGCATACGACCTCGGACATCAAATTGCATCCGAATCGGGATTGCTCAAAGAGCTATACAGCGACCGTACGCCCGAGGGTGTCGCACGCTACGAGAACATCCAGGAATTGCTCAACGGTATGAAAGAATTCTCCGACAAGCAAGACCCCGATTTTCCCGATCGCCTTCAGAGCCTTGGCGACTTCCTGATTGACATCGCGTTGCTCACCGATGCCGACAGCGATGACAAAAGCGATGAAGGAAAAGTATCTCTCATGACTATTCACGCTGCCAAAGGATTGGAGTTCCCCTACGTAAACATCGTAGGTTTGGAAGAACAACTCTTCCCTTCACAGCTCAGCATCAACTCACGCGAAGAACTCGAAGAAGAACGACGTCTTTTCTATGTAGCACTTACACGTGCCGAAAAAAGAGCTACGCTTAGCTACGCGCTCAGTCGCTACCGTTGGGGTCAGTTGCAATACTGCGAGGCGTCTCGATTCATTGAAGAGATCGACGAACAATACCTCGACATGCCATCGGCCGAGCGAACGCCTATGGCTACCAAGTCCATAGATTTCCGATCGGAGCGTGGCAACTTTTTCAAAAAGCCGGCTGCGACAGAACGACCAACACGACCTGTTGAACGAGCACCCGAACCAAGCACTCCGGTGGCTCCGCCCGCAGGCTTCAAAAAGATAACAGCCGCTGCACCTACCCTACCGCTCGGTGGCGAGTTCGCTCAACCCGGCGATTTGGAAGTAGGATCGGAAGTAATGCACGAAAAATTCGGAAAAGGAAAAGTATTGGCACTCGATGGTGAGATGCCCGATATCAAAGCAACTATTTTCTTTCCCTCTGCAGGACAAAAGCAATTGTTGCTCAAATTCGCCAAACTAAAATTAGCCTAGGACATGTCATTCTTCCGCTCGCTTCAGCAATTGCGCATCCACAACCACAAAGGAGTGGCCGTGCTCATTGATCCTGATAAGATGAAGGAAGAGAGCCAAGTAAAAGCGATTGCTGAACTCATACAACACGCTGAAGTAAGTGCCGTATTTATTGGCGGCAGCCTCATGGTAAGTAATCAGTTTCAACAGTGTGTGAAGTGGGCTAAAAAACACATCAAGGCTCCTCTGGTCATTTTTCCGGGTAGCCCCGATCAAATCAGTGAACAAGCCGACGCGCTACTTTTGCTATCGCTCATTTCAGGAAGAAACCCCGAGTTGCTCATTGGCAACCACGTACAAGCGGCGCCCCGTTTGGTGAAATCACAACTTGAAATTATCAGCACCGGAT
>JBKCGW010000159.1:0-4075 GCA_046303175.1 Flavobacteriales bacterium | reverse complement strand
GGTTTGTATGTATGTATTGCCTAAGCCAATTGTAACTGATCTTCATAATTCAGAGAATTTTGGCGGACATAAAAAAAGCCCGCATCACGCGGGCGCAAGTTAGTTTCGAATGGGTAAAGTTCAAGACTAGGATTTATTCACCACAACTATAATTATCCGTTGTTAAATCTCTGTGCCCTCCTTTCCTCTGTGGTTAATTTAAAAACACAGAGGAAAGGAGGACACGGAGATTAGGCTCTATCAGTAAGCAAGATAATTGCGTTTAATGCATCCGTTATGATGAACTAATACATCCTATCACTCACCACACAAAATTCCATACCACGCTAAGAACAACTGTAAATCGGTCGCTCCAACAATACTATCATCATCCAAATCAAATGGCTCGCAACTTCCCACGCAACCGAAATTATCCAGTATCTGTAAAAAATCGGTCATGTCCATGGTGCCATTGCCATCCAAGTCCGCAATGCACTCAAAATAACACGGACCATCACAGCCCGCATTCGGATCGTAATTCAACGCATTCGACAGCATACAACCGGGCATCACGCAAGAACCGTTATCAAGATCAGCGGCCGAATTGAAATTACAGGCTTCTGCATCCGTGCAACCCGCAACACAACCATACACACATGTGAAGTCCTCGGCAGTTGCCTGTGGATTGTAATTGCAAGCATCGGGCTGGGTGCATCCCGATAGGCAATCCGCATACAAACAACTTCCATCATCGATTACCGCATACTCATTGTAGTTGCATGCCGCAACATCGATACAACCGTTGGTGAAGCAGGTGTAGTTACAATCGAACGTATTGAAAACAGCTTGGTAGTTGTAGTTGCAAGCCCCCAACTCCATGCATCCAAACAAGCAATCGTAGTTGCATGATCCATCGTTGTAGGTTACGGTATCTGAATAATTGCATGCATTCACGTCGTCACAACCGGGATTGCAAACCGACAAGAAAACACATGTACCATCATCGGTATTCGCTCCCTGAACATAATTGCAAGCAGTGCTATCGAGACATCCATAAATGCAATTGAAATAACAAGTGCCATCATCATAAATAGCTGTTGGATCGTAGTTACATGCTCCAATACTCATGCAACCATAGAGGCATGAAAAATCACATGACTCATCATCGATATCCGCATTGGCGTCGTAATTACAGGCAATGGGATCCATGCAGCCATCCTCCAGCGTTTGGCAGCCGATGGAAATTTCACCGGAGTATATACAACTCGACAATCCCGGATCAATGGTCGCGCGGATGTAATAGGTTTCTCCCGCCAAGGCATCAAACGAAAAGGGTGCCGTGTAATCGTAAGGCTCACAGGTAAAGTCACCACAAGTGCCTCTGAAGACATGGACAGTCCGCATAAAACCAAGACACGAATTCACTGCCTGATCCAGAGAAACATAAACTCTTCGAGAAACTGTATCGGTGTAAATAAACCAATACTGACCCCATCCAATGTAAGCCTCCATCTGAATGCAGTTAAGCGCCGTAAGGCCCGACTCGAAATTATCATTCGGAACTTCTTCCGAAGAGAAGATGAATGACGGACCCGAACAGAAAAGCTGAATAGGCGATGCACATGTGGTTCCCTCTCCGGGCGGGAACAAGCAACTACCATCGTTGAAGGTTGCCTGCGGATCAAAATTCATCGCCCAGTCAATGGTGCAGCCACCGCAAGCAGTGGCACAGCTTCCGTCATCTTCCTCTGCATCCGCATTGTAATTGCATGCCGTGGGATCCATGCATCCCATCACAGGGGGAATCACATTCAAACAAAAATTGAATACAACATCCACACTATCTGCAACGGTGCTGTCTTGCGCTAAAAAACCAACTTCATCTGCGATTGAAAACGCACCGCTTCCCCATCCATTGGCAGCTGTATCGGCAAGCACAACGATGTAACAACTATCGGCCAGACAGAGTAATTGATTGTCTTCAAATCCGCCCAATGCAACCACAGCAGAATCGGTATCCAGCAGTTGCCAACTCATATCCTCGGGCACTTCCGAAGTAGTCATCGTAACATTTACACAGCGGTTGTAACAACACGATCCATCATTGAAGGTACTCGTCTCGCTGTAGTTGCAAGCCTCCTCGTCATCGCATCCATAGCAGCTGGCGTACTCGCAACTGCCGTCATCAATAACGGCGTTTGGGTTGTAGTTACAAGCAAGCGGATCTGTGCAATTTCTGCTGAAGAATGAAGTGGACAAATCAATACCCGCACTCGGACAACTCGTGCACGAATTAGCCAGCATGTAAATCGAAAACACATACTCTACATCCGGCGCGAAGTTTACATAGTCCTGGAAGTTCAATACAGTGGATGCGCTTAACGTAAAACACGTTTCCGGCATCAACGATTCGTTCACTCTTCGATACACATCGCAACCAATAGGCGGCATGTTATTAATGAAGTTCAATACAACTTGCACCGTATCGTAGTTGCGCGTATTCAACTCAAACCATGCATCGTGAAATCCGGGAGCGCATTGCGTTTGCGGCATCGAATTTCCACTTACCATTTCAGCACGGTAGATACGAAGCGTTGAGCCATCATTGAGCACAACCGGAGCATTGCTCGCGTCGTTGTCGAGTGTCTGATCAGGCCAGAAACAGGTGTAATCACAATTGAATAGCTCGCTCTCGATAAATGGATCATAGTTGCACGCAGAGCTGTCTTGACAAGTCATACCCATCGGATCAAAGCGTGTGTTCTGGAATCCACTCGTATTGGCTAGGTATTGATTCGGATTCACCGTAGCCTGCCAGTTGCTGAAGTAATTGTTGTCAAGCGATGGATTAATCAGCTCAGTTGAGCGCGACGGATTCGATGTATTCCAAGGGAATCCGCCAATCGCATATACACTATCCACCAAGTTCTGATTCGCATCGCGGAGTGTGAAATAGTTGTTGCTGCTAATGGTGTAATTCGAAGGCAACGGAAATACGTCCAAAAAGATATTAGGTACACTTTCTTGCGGTGTTGAAGTTGGCAAACCACCAACGACAACATATCCATGAGCAGGAATGATCGCATCTGCCGGGAACGTCACCATGCTTCCATTATTAATCTTCCACCCGGTCAGGTTCACATCAAAACTCTCCATGTTATAGAGTTCCAGGAATTGATACGTGCTGTTTTTATTCAGCTCGTTGATGACTACTCGGGGTATCGTGTAATAGCAAGATCCATCATCAATGGTAGCTGCATCATCGAAGTTGAGTGCTGTGGGATCCGTGCATGCCCTGCAGCTGAGATATTCGCAACCAACAAAACCGGTAGCCTGCGGATCGTAGTTGCAAGCGGTCAGATCAATGCAACCCACCTCCATGGGGTCGCACGTTAAATTCATGCGATAATCTCCATAATCATATCCGGGACCGGCTGAAAGGCGAATGAAATAGCTCTCCCCTTCATGCACATAGAAATCAAGCCCTGCAACACCCGCTGTATCGCACACGGAATTATTGCTGTTGGCATAACAATACAGCTCGCCACACTCGCCAATGAAGACTTGAATAACGACCGAAAGTTCCGTTTCGGGAAAACACAAATCGATGTGTGCCTGCGCATCTTCCAATGCCTCATATCTATACCAGTCTGCACTGCGATTAGCCTCAAATCCACAGAAGGTAAAACCGGCGTTGACGGGATCATTGCCGCTGCTACTCTGGTTAAAATCGCCCTCGTAGAGATGATTGCACACAGCAGGTGTAGCCGTTGAACAATAACCACCACCATCGGGATAATCGCATATCCCGGCAACCGTAGCAGCGGGTTCGTAGTTGTATCCGTTCGGATCTTGACACCCCGTAATTACGGCAGCGTAACAACTGTTTTGCGCCCCAGGTGTTCCGGCATTGAACACACACCAATTTGCACCGAGCGCATTGTTCGCATTCGGATTCGTCAACTCACGCGAACCGGTGACGGTATAGGGCCACGCATTTCCATTTATTGAACCAGTGGCTACCGAATCAATCATCTCACCGTGCTGCTCATACAACTTGGCATTGATGCTACCATTCGTCATATCACCCGTGCCC
>JBKCGW010000158.1:0-4093 GCA_046303175.1 Flavobacteriales bacterium | reverse complement strand
AAAAAAAATCCCGACCTGAAAACCAGATCGGGACTTTGAGCGGGAGACGAGACTCGAACTCGCGACCCTAACCTTGGCAAGGTTATGCTCTACCAACTGAGCTACTCCCGCTTGATAAAAGAACTTGAGGGCCGCAAATTTATACAACCAATGCGTTATGGCAAATACTTTCTCGTGTTTTTACGAAAAAAAATTTAGATGCCCCGTAAAAAGCTCATAATCTTGTTAGTAGCACCAAGGCCTGACACCACAAACTGATGCGCCTTCTCGCCCATTCCTGCAATTACCTCCGTATGTGCTGTCAAATGCCGGAGTAATTGTACGCCATCGGCCTCGTCCGAGGCAGCCACGGCAGCTCCGCAAGCTATCAATCCCTTTGCCTCCGCAAACTTCTCGTACCGTGGGCCAAACAGAACGGGCACTTTCCACGCGGCTGCCTCTAGTGTGTTATGAATGCCCGCACCAAATCCACCGCCTATCCAAGCCAAATCTGCGTATCTGTACAACTTGGAAAGAGCTCCAATTTCATCCACCACGAGCACTCGGACGTTCGCCCAATCGCATGTTGATCGCTCCGACCAAAGTGCTGCTTGCGGCCACATCTGCTTCAATTCATAAATGTGAGCCTTTTCTATTTCATGCGGCACGACTATCATCTTCCAATCGGGCGGTGACTCTTGCCACCAGGCATGCAATATCTGCTCATCGGCAGGCCACGTGCTGCCACCAATAAGCACTCGTGAACCTTGAACCCAATTTCGAACATCATTCAACTCAGCTGCCTCATTGGCTATCTCTGCCACTCGATCGAAGCGTGTGTCTCCCGCAACAGTGCATGCATGGATACCCACTTTAGCCAGCAAACCGGCCGACTCCTCATCCTGCACGAAATAATGACTTACACAATTCAAGACGGGCTTCCAGAAGAAACCACTCCATCCGAAAAAGCGTTGGTTAGGACGAAGGATAGCCGAAACCATGACTAATGGAATGCCTTGCCTCTTGCAACCCAAAAAATAATTGGGCCAATATTCATACTTCACAAAGCAGGCAAGCTTGGGTCGAACGATATCCAAGAAATCGGAGCTCGCCAATTGGGTATCAACAGGTAAATAGAATACCCCATCGGCCACAGTATAGTTCTTTCGTATTTCATAGCCCGAGGGAGAGAAGAACGTGAGCAGTATAACCGAATGCGGCAAGTCGCGGCGCAGGCGCTCCATCACAGGACGTCCTTGCTCAAACTCCCCTAAACTCGCGCAGTGAAACCAATACACATCACCTGCATGCTCTGCTCTCCATTGGCGAATACGCTGCCGCCAGTCTTTACGACCATCCACCCATAAACGCGCCTTTCCATGCGTCAGCGCTGCGAGATGCATGAGCACATTCACAAACGCAACGAGCATGGAGTAAATACTTAGCACGAGCCGGTATCAGATTAATAGTAATAGAAATTATCGGACATACGCTTGTACAAGTGAAGCGTCCAACCCGCCCTGAGTCCCAGCAGAATATCGCGCCGAACACCTGTTTCCGCCTGTTGTGTATCATAATTGAGCGGACGCTGAGGCTGCGCAAATGCACGCCATCCCTCCAATCCAATCACAAAATTGATGAGGCGATTGTTACTCATGTGATAGTACCCCACAAACCCAGTAATTGCAGGGCCGTTCGCCATACGATCGTAGCCCTTACCATATTCACCATCCAATTGAGCAATCTTGGTCTCCTGGTGTTCAATGCGGATTTTATGCTGAAGAAATCCGGCTCCGCCTTTTACCAATATACCCGAATTCACATTCGGACCAATCACGGGAAATAGCCTTCCGGCATCGGCTGAAAGCGCAAAACCACGTTGCATGATGACCAACGTTGCCGGGTATCCGTCGTTGTCGAGCACATAGCTGCCATCGACCATAAGATTTTGAAGGAAGCCCGATTCCTGGATCACTCTGTTGCCAAACAGAAACTGTCCCTGCACACCATAATACCAATTACTGCGAGATTTAATATGAAACCCAAAGGAAAGGTTACTGTTGTTGCCGAATCGATCGGCAAGGTCACCTCCCGGTATTTGATACGCATAGCTCATGGTCACATGCGGATCGAACAGCGATGTGTCGCGCACAGTTCCCTGCGCCGACATTTCAGCAACTAAGGCAGAAATCAAAAAGAAGATGAGAAGGCGTGCCATGCAGCGAAGGTAATGAAGGCCGCATTTCAGAATGCTATGCCTCGGTAGTTTCCGGCCACTCCAATTTGTCGATGATGGAATGAATGGCCCCTTCCTTTAGGCTATAGGCAGAATGCGTCAGTTGTGTAAATGGATGAAAGCCCAGCACGAAATAAACGAGGTGAGCGGCCAGCGGCATGTATTGAGCGCGTATGCTGGGTATTGCCGGATGTTTTGCGCGGTCGGCAAGCGAGCTCTTGAGCAACCATTGGTGAATGGTTTGAAAGCCTGCCAATGGAATATCGGCATACAACGATGTGATGGTTTCACCGATTCCATCGCGGAAATGCATGGACCGTAAGGTATCAAAGGAGCCGGATGAGCCAATGAGCCTTTCCACCTTGTATGCCTTCAGTATTTCCTTCAAATCGGCCAGTTCTTCGTGAAGCACCTGCTCGAGCTGTCGCAACTGTTGCGACTCGATTCGATCGGATGGCTGAATGCGATCGGTGAGACGGCTTACACCCAATAAATAACTTTTCTTCCAGAAGATTTCGTGATCGTTCGCAATAACGAATTCGGTGCTGCCTCCGCCAATATCCATGATACAGACAGGTTCTTCACCAAGGGACATCGAACGGCGCACGCCTTTACAGATTAACTCAGCCTCACGGTCGCCGCTGATTAGCTCGATGTCGACATCAAACAAACGTTTCGCTTTAGCGACAAAATCATTTCCGTTAGAAGCCTCACGCAAGGCGGATGTAGCGAATGCAAAGACTAAATCGCATTGAAGATTATCGATTGCAGCCTTGTGCACCTGCAGCGCATCGAGACCGCGCACGAAACGATGGGGATGGATTACTTTCTCATCGAATCCTCCCTCCCCTAGCTTGACAGCTACTTTATTGTGAAATAATACAGACCAGCCGTCGCGCGTAACCTCCGCAACCAACAGGTTGAAGGTATTTGTACCACAATCGATGACAGCAATCTTCTTCACAGCACACAAAAATAGGCACTGTGACAGTTACTGTCAAAATCAACGTTGTAAGAAAAGAAAGGAATGCGTTGCTTAAGAAAGCTTGGTGCCGATGAGCGAAATAAACTCCTTGCGTGTTTTCACATCTTCAAGGAATGCTCCGCTGAATGCACTGGTAGTCGTCACCGAATTTTGCTTGCTCACACCGCGCATTTGCATACACAAGTGCTGTGCTTCAATAACAACTGCTACACCAACCGGATGAAGTGTTTCCTGAATGGCATCACGAATTTCGATGGTGAGGCGCTCTTGTACCTGCAAACGACGAGCGAACACATCCACAATACGCGGAAGCTTGCTCAGTCCAACAATTTTCCCATTTGGGATATAGGCGATGTGGGCCTTGCCAAAAAACGGCAACATGTGGTGCTCGCACAAACTGTACAACTCAATGTCCTTTACCAGTACCATTTCGCTGTAGTCTTCATCGAACATGGCACCACGCAAAATCTTGCGAGCGTCCTGCTCATATCCCTGCGTGATGTAGGTATATGCCTTAGCTACACGCTCAGGAGTCTTCAAAAGACCCTGACGCGACGGATCTTCCCCAATGTGTTCGAGGATTGAGTAGACATTTTCAGCTACTTTCTTTTCAGAGGGGCTCAACTCTTTGGGAGTCTCAGGATCCATTATGCTATAATTCATAGCGTGCAATTTTTTATAAGAACAACAGCACACATGTTTGGTTCAGCAAACATACTAAGTAATGATGAATAGCGCATGACGAATGGCGAGTGGGAAATGACAATTGTTGTGCTGTGTAATATGTACAATCGCATTCAGCCGCCACTTAAGGCAGCTTAGTTGCCGCCGAAATACTCCACGATATTGTTTTCTGTCTCGTAGAGTTTTATGCTGTGCAATTGATGTTTACC
>JBKCGW010000157.1:0-2405 GCA_046303175.1 Flavobacteriales bacterium | reverse complement strand
AGGATGCAGTGAATACAGCACGTGCATTCAACGAGCGACTCGATTTTGATGGTGTGGTTCTTACCAAGCTCGATGGTGACACCCGAGGTGGTGCTGCCCTTTCCATCAAGAGTGAAGTAAACAAACCCATTAAGTTCGTAGGAACCGGTGAGAAGATGGACGCTCTTGATGTGTTCTACCCGGAACGTATGGCCAGCCGTATCCTTGGCATGGGTGACGTTGTCTCCCTCGTAGAGCGCGCGCAAGAGCAATTCGATGAGGAGCAAGCAAAGCGACTGGAAAAGCGCATCAAGAAGGATCAGTTCGACTTCAATGACTTCTTGGATCAGATTGGGCAAATCAAGAAAATGGGTAGCATGAAAGACCTCATTGGTATGATACCCGGTGTAGGCAAAGCCATGAAGGATGTTGAAATCAATGAGGATGCATTCAAACACATTGAGGCCATCATTCAGAGCATGACACCCACGGAGCGCAGCAACCCTTCCCTCATCAATCCTTCCCGAAAAACTCGCATCGCGAAAGGTTCGGGTCGATCACTCGACGAGGTGAATCGTCTCATGAAGCAGTTCGACCAAACCAAGCAGATGATGAAGATGATGACCAACAAAACCCAGATGATGCAGATGATGCAACAGATGAAGGGAATGAAAGGGGGAATGCCGAGATAGGTACTAGGGACTAGGTACTAGGGACTGGGGACTGGGGACTAGGTGTGGGAGGGAATGAACACCGAATTAGGCTATTCAACTTTCAACCTTCAACCTTTAACTTTCAATTGAAACATGGCTATAGCAGCAACACACTTTCAATTTCCGAATCAAACTGCTTTTTACAAAGGCAAGGTGCGCGATGTATACAGTATTGGCAATGATCTGCTGGTGATGATTGCAAGTGATCGTATATCCGCATTTGATGTTGTTTTACCCCGCGCTATTCCATTCAAAGGACAAGTACTGAATCAGATTGCGGCCCACATGCTCGAGGCAACGACTGATGTGGTACCGAACTGGCGCCTGGCTAGTCCCGATCCGAATATAACAGTTGGTTATCGGTGCGAGCCATTCAAAGTGGAGATGGTCATTCGCGGTTATCTAACAGGACATGCATGGCGCACCTACAAGAGCGGTTTGCGCGTGTTGTGTGGCGTTCAACTTCCCGAAGGACTCAAGGAACACGACCGCTTGCCGGAGCCCATCATTACTCCTACCACCAAAGCAAGCGAAGGTCACGACGAAGACATTTCGCGCGAACAAATCATTGCGCAAGGAATAGTATCCGAAAGCGACTACATCCAACTCGAATCGTATACGCGAGCACTATTTGCGCGCGGAACAGAGATAGCCGCAGCTCAAGGCCTCATTTTAGTGGATACCAAATATGAGTTCGGGAAACGCGGAGATCAGATCCTGTTGATGGATGAAATTCACACACCCGATTCATCACGCTATTTCTACGCTGAAGGATATACAGAACGTCAGCAGCGCGGTGAACAACAGCGCCAGCTCAGCAAGGAGTTTGTTCGCGAGTGGCTCATCGCAAACGATTTCATGGGTAAGGAAGGTCAGAGCGTTCCGAAAATGACGGATGCATGGCTTGAGGAGATTTCCCTTCGCTACATTGAGCTCTTCGAACAAGTTACCGGTAAGCCGTTTGTTCGCCAGGATTATTCGAATGCTGATGCACGTATGGAAAATGCTGTGCTCGCATTTCTTGACTCCTACAAGGGCGCATAGTCATTACCTTCGCATAATGGCTGATTCGGCTAAAAAAGAAAGCGCAAAAAGAGCCGTAGAACAACTGCGTGAGACCGCCCGTCATTCCGATCCGGGAGCATTGGCCCAATCACTTATCAATGGCGACAGAGCTGCATTGGGTCGCGCAATAACCATCATAGAAAGCGGTGATGAGCAGATTGCCAATCAAATCATCACACAGTGTTTGCCACACAGCGGAAAATCCATTCGCATGGGAATTACCGGTGTACCCGGTGTAGGTAAAAGCACCTTCATTGATGCCTTTGGAATGGAGTTGCTTCAAGCCGGAAATCGCGTGGCTGTGTTGGCAGTAGATCCGAGCAGTCCACTTTCAAAAGGAAGCATCTTGGGCGATAAAACGCGCATGGAGCGACTGGCTGCCGATAGTCGAGCATTCATTCGCCCCTCCCCTTCGGCAGATACACTGGGTGGCGTAGCACGAAAAACCCGCGAAACAATCTTGTTGTGCGAAGCAGCAGGCTACGACGTCATACTCGTTGAAACGGTTGGTGTTGGTCAAAGCGAAATTGCGGTACACGGCATGACCGATTTTTTTGTGTTACTCATGCTGGCCGGAGCAGGCGATCAACTGCAAGGCATCAAACGAGGCATCATGGAAATGTGCGATGCCATGATTATCACCAAGGC
>JBKCGW010000156.1:0-2938 GCA_046303175.1 Flavobacteriales bacterium | reverse complement strand
GATGGGCGGACAAACGAGTAGCACCATGTTTATCTATTCCAACGGATTCATTTCCCTTGGCACAACTACGGGTGTAGTGAATTATTCGCCGCTTACCACGAATACCAACGTGACCATTATTAGCCCTTTCGGCACCGATTTACAGAGTGTCGATGCGTCTTCTAGGATCAGCTACAGTGTGGATAGTGCGGGCATTCACGTTCAATGGGAGAATGTGAGAAGGTACAACGTGCCCGGTGAGTCATTTTCCTTTCAAGCTCACCTGCTGCCATATGATTCGTTGATCACGTTTGTGTATGGTGGAATGAATAACATTGCCACATTGACCACCTATGCACAGGTTGGTTTGCGAGTTGGCTTCGGTGTATGGCCCGACGAGATAGCTTGTCGTTCTGTTAGTGACGACAGTTTCTGGTTCCCTTCACAAGCGGGTTCTGCCAATGCTTTTACGTGCGCCTTTGACAACGACACACAGCCTTTTTCAGGGTTGACATACTTGTGGGAAAACATTCCCAACATGATTGGCGGCTGCACGGATGTAACGGCCTGCAACTTCAACTCATTTGCGATGTACAACAACGGCACGTGCGATTACTGCTCGTGTCAAGTGTGTGGTTGCATGGATTCGCTCGCTTGTAATTTCGATGTTAACGCCACACTAAATGTCGCTTGCTCATTCGATTGTTTCGGTTGTACCGACGCCACCGCTACCAACTTCGACCCCAATGCCACCTTCAACGATGGTTCGTGCTTTTATGCCGGCCAAGGTGAAACATGCGCTGACCCTATTGTTGTCGAATGTGGCATTCAATACACAGGCAACACGCAGAACGTAGCTAACGACAATCTGGTGGCGGTCATTACAAGTTGCCAATCCACTATCGGCACTGCAGGTCAATACTGGTATGTGCTAAGTGTTCCGTCGGTTCAAACCATACAAGTGTCGACGATGAGTCCGCTCACCGACTTTGACACCAAGCTGCACGTGTTTTCTTCAAACAGCATCAATGCCTGCGGTATGATGAACTGCATTGGTGGTAACGACGATTTTGGCGGCACCCTGCAGTCGCAAATGACATTTGTAGCAAACCCGGGGTTGTTCTATTTCATCCGTGTTGGAGGCTACCTAGCCCTAAGCGGAAACTTTGAGTTATCGATAGATGGCTTGTGCTCTGTTGGATGCACGGATGCCACAGCGTGTAACTACAATTCAAACGCCCTTGCAGACGATGGCTCATGCGAGTATTGCTCATGCAATCCTGCTTGCGGATGCACGAACGTAAACGCTTGCAATTACAACCCACAAGCTACCATCGACGATGGTTCTTGCACTAGCTCGCTGCTCGTTTACATAAGTTCTGATACCACCATTTGCGCGGGTGAAACCGTTTGGTTGTGGTCTTACGCCAGCGCCTATAATGGCAGCTATGTGTGGACGGCCAACGGAGTTGAAATTTCAACCACTTCGGAAGCATCTGCCACACCTACCTCGAATACGCTGTTCGAACTGACCGTTACAGATGCCAACGGATGCACCGGGTCGGACATGGCCATGGTGAGTGTTTTTGCATGTATTGCAGGTTGTATGGATGCAGATGCCTGCAACTTCAATCCGGATGCTACCAGCCAAGGCAACTGCGATTACTCGTGCCTGGGCTGTACGAACTCGGAAGCACTTAATTACGATGCTTCCGCCACGGTCGACAATGGCTCCTGCTATTTCGCCGGCGAGGGAACAACGTGCGACAACCCCATTACACTTTCGTGCTCCGAGGGTTGGTACACCGCCATGACGGTAGGTGTTGCCAACGATAATACCACCAGCGGCTCGAACGTTTGTGGTAGTGTTTCAACCAGCGGTCAACGCTGGTACGTATACGAAGCAACATTTAGTTCTACAGTAACCATCAGCACAATCAGCTCGCTGACGAACTACGACACGTACCTGAAAGTATTTACCGGCTCATGCGGCAACCTAAGCTGCGTAGCATTCAACGACGATATCCCGGGCACCAACTTCCAATCGCAGGTTGTGTTTGAAGCACAAGCCGGCGTTACCTACTTCGTGCGCGTGGGTGGATTTGTTTCGCAGCAAGGAACCTTCGGACTCACATTCGATTGCGGTGGCGGATGCCTCGACCCACAAGCGTGCAACTACCAACAGTCGGCGCCTTTCGATGATGGATCCTGCACATATGGAGCAGACTGCTATGGCTGCACCGATATAACTGCAACGAACTACGAGCCGCAAGCTGTCTACAACGAAGGCTGTGAATACACCACCGTTATTGTGGTTTATCACGACACCAATGGCGATGGTATTCGTCAAAACAACGAACCGGGCATGTCCAACTGGGCCGTATATATTCCAAGCCTCAACGCAACCGTATTCACGAATACAAGCGGAATAGCCACCTTAACCGTAGCACCCAATGCCAGCACCATCCAATTGGTGAACAACAGCACAGCTTGGGTAAGCTCAAGCCCATCGGTAGTAACCATCGACGTTCCGACCAGCACCTACGCATCATTCGGACTAATCCCAGCCACAGGTGAGGCGTTTTATGCAGCCGGTCCATACGATGGTTTCTGGGATATCATTCACTGTGATGATGGTTACGAAGCAGGTGTGTTTTTGAACAACCTGGGTACCGTTGATCTTTCCGGAACACTAACGCTCACTTGTGACCCACTGTTTACACCTGAACAAGACACCTACAGCAGCATTGCACCCGACCAGGTAGCTGCCGGCTTTGCACAATGGAACATCAACGCATTTGCCGCCGGTAGCAATGGAATCTTCTCATTCCACATCGACGGCCCCGGCCCTGTCAATATTGGTGTAACGTACAACTTCGTGTTCCATTTGGTGCTGAATGATGCACAGGGCAATGTGATATACGACAACAGTTGGACCACCAGTCCATTCATTGCGTGT
>JBKCGW010000155.1:0-1352 GCA_046303175.1 Flavobacteriales bacterium | reverse complement strand
CGGTCTTCCCAATGCAAATTCGATTGCACGAGCGTTATTCGCAAGTCATTCGGTGTACTCATATCGATTGAAGTATTTCGGCGGCGCGCAACAACTCGTCATCGTTTTTGGCAAAACAGAAGCGCAGCACTTTGTCGTCTTGTAAATTGGGAAAAAACACCGAACACGGTATGCCGGTAATTTTATAATCGCTTGTGAGGCGCTTCGCAAATTCTACATCGCCTTCATCGGATATTGCGCTGTAATCGAGCAACTGGAAATAGGTGCCAGCCGAGGGCTTCAACGCAAAACGCGAACCATGCAACGCTCGGTTGAACACCTCGCGTTTGGCTTCATACATCTCGGATATCCCACTGTAGGTAGAAGCATCGCTCATGTATTCAGCAAGTGCATATTGAATCGGTGTATTGACTGAAAACACATTGTACTGATGCACCTTGCGCACTTCAGCGGTGAGCTCTGCGGGGGCGCACACATAGCCCATCTTCCAGCCGGTGTTGTGAAACGTTTTCCCAAACGAATACACCACCAAACTACGCGCGGCCAACTGCGGATAACGCGCCACGCTTTCATGACGCGCACCATCAAACACAATGTGCTCATATACCTCATCGCTCAACACCAACAAGTCGTGCTCCTCAGCAATGGCTTGCAACTCGAGCATATCGGCAGCGGTCATAATGCTGCCTGTCGGATTATGTGGCGTGTTAATCAGAATCATGCGCGTGCGCGGTGTAATCTTCGCACGCACCTCCTGCCAATCGATGCGGTAGTCGGGCGATCGCAAATTCACCCAGGTCATTGTTGCACCCTGCAGCTCCACAGCCGGCGCATAGCAATCGTAGGCCGGAGCAAAGGCCAACACTTCATCGCCTGCATGCACAAGCGCGGTGATAATGGTGAAGATGGCCTGCGTGCCTCCGGCGGTGATGGTGATCTCCGCGTCTGCATCATAACCAAACCCATAGGCCGCCTGCATCTTCTTGGCGAGCAACGACCGCAACTCAGGCACACCCGGCATGGGCGCATACTGATTGCGGTTGGCGCGCATCTGCGCATGCACCAGGTCCGACAACCGATGATCCATTGCAAAACCCGGAAAACCCTGTCCAAGGTTGAGGGCGCCGTGCTCCATAGCGAGCTTCGACATAACGGTGAAAATGGTGGTGCCTACGTGGGGCAGCTTGCTGGGGCGGGAAGACATTTTGCAGGATTACAGGATAATAGGATTGTAGGATTATAGGGGGCGCCGCGGTGGTGGTGAATGTTAATATCTATTGAGTGGGGCTACTTTTTTCAATTTAGCAGTTTCAAACCAGGGTCTTCAAAAGTATGAAATCCATCGTTTCGTA
>JBKCGW010000154.1:0-1380 GCA_046303175.1 Flavobacteriales bacterium | reverse complement strand
GGTGAAAACCCTCCTCGGCAACGAGGGGGGTTTTCTTTTTTAGGTCCGAAGAGCGAGGGAGAAAGGAGACCAATGCTTGAGCCTAGCCAAAGACGCGAGGGCGAAAACAGTATTATGAAAAACCCGCTTTCGCCCTATTGACGATTAGTTTCTACCAACCCATTTCCCCAATCGCTTATTCTATTTCAAAACCCCCTGTCCTAAACCCAAAAACACCTGATTTCACTCCCATTTTTTACCTTTTCGTCTATTTTTTTTACCATTTTATCTGCGTGTGAATCAATAAGATAACACTTATGTTTTCAACAAAATATGTTGATAACTGAAAATTATTTTTATTTGCCGAATCTTTATGTATTTTTGTCGCCGCATATTGCGAATTCGTCTTATTCTCAACTCGACATTTCGCAATGTGTACTAACCAAACAAATTGTTTAATTAAATCCAAATCAATGAAACATTTTACAATGTTTACAGATTGTCGTACGGGTGATAACATGATCTCTCGTGCCTCGTCTACTCTGAAGGCTTTCGCTCTAAGCCTGATGCTTGCTTTCTGCGGTTTGAGCACCAATGCTCAATCTGTATGGGATGTTATCGTTAACAGCCCTGACCACAACACACTTGAGGCTGCAGTTCTTGCGGCCGGACTCGATGGCGCATTGTCTGATTCAACTGCGTCTTTGACTGTTTTTGCTCCTAACGATGCAGCTTTCGCAGCAATGCCTCCCGGCGCTGTTTCTGCTTTGTTGGCAGATCCTTCAGGTGACCTTACTACAGTACTATTGTACCACGTAGTTGGCGCTGAAGCGTTTTCTTCTAGCCTCGTTGACGGGCAGCAAATTCCTACCCTCCAGAGTCAGGATGTTTTCATCGGTGTAACTGATTCTTCAGTTACCGTGAACGGTTCACCTGTTCTCGCAGCCGATGTAGACGCCAGCAATGGTGTTGTTCACGTTATTGGTGCCGTATTGCTGCCACCTGCAGTAATTGCATCAAACGGAATCAACTGTCCGGCTGACGTTATTATCGAGTGTGGTCAAAGCATTCTTGATTTTGACCTTACCGGTTACCCAACATTGAGCAATACGTATGCAGGTGCTAGCATCAGCTACTCTGACGTATTGATTTCTAGCGGTAGCTGCAATGTAATTTACGCTCGTACTTGGAGCGCATCATTCTCACACTGCGCAAACGGTTACGTAGTTACCAGCGTTCAGTGCACCCAAATTATCACTGTTCGTGATACCGAAGGTCCTGTGATGAATGGTTTCCAACCAACAATCGAAGTTCAGTGCCAGGAAGATCGTCCTGATTTTGCTATGGTAACTGCAAACGACGTTTGTTCTGGTGAAGAGTCTGTTACTATGTGGCAGAGCC
>JBKCGW010000153.1:0-4561 GCA_046303175.1 Flavobacteriales bacterium | reverse complement strand
GAGTTCATGGATTGCTTTACTCGATTAATTTCCTCTGAATTCAGTTGCTTGCCGGAGAGAGCAGCGCACGCTTCCAGCACAACGGATAGGTGCTTGTGCAGGAGTAGTGGTTCTATTTTCTGAGCAGACACACCAGCGTTTTTGCCTGAAGCCCGGCAAGCGCTCACAAGTAGTTCTGTATTGTTGTCGGAATTGGAAAGTTGCTTTGAGATATACTCTGCTGCCAATGCGCTTGCGGTGCGACCTGCCACGGGCATAACCGCAAGGATGCTAAGCGTATCGGTCTCTTGTCTGAGTGTGTTTAGAAAGCGATTTACTTGGAGAGTGTCGGTATACCAAGGTCCACGATAACGCCCCATGGCAAAGGCTATCATGCGTTTGTTGATAGTTGATTGTTCGGGGAATAGGGCGGCTAGTTTGTTGATGAATCTCGTGTCCTCCCAACCTCCGTTGTGCAACCAGAATGCGGCTTTTGCAAATGCGTGCGTTCCGATGGAGTCGATTCGTTCCATATTCGAAATACTATTGACCGCATTTTCGACCAATTCAGCTGCGGCATTCGAAGCATGGAGACCGCCTGCAATTTTTCCCAAGGCTTCAGCGATTGCTATGAATGCTGCGCTATTAGCCTCCGCGTTTAATTGCAAAGACAGGGGAGTTATCGAACTGGGGTGAAGGGTTTGTCCAAGGGCATAAGCCGAAGCGGCGCGCACTTCGGGCACATGGTCTTTCAAAGAGGCGTGCAGCGCATCGACGGCCTTGGGGTCACGCACGCTTGCCAGCGCATAGGCAGCCTCTACCCGAAGCATGGGTTGTTTACTTTTCAAGTACGTAAGCAATGAGTCGGTAGTTCGTCGATCCGTAAACTCAGCCAGTTTGATTAATTCCGGATCCGAGAACTTATTGAGATGATCACGGGTGTTGCAACAATAAATCATTGCAAATACGATGAATGCTGCGATCCATCGTGTTGTGAAGACAATGCGAGTACTATTCATGAGGTCCAAATGTAACTACACCAGTTTTTTACAGGAGAGTTGCATTCACTGAAAACGGTTAATAGGAATGGCAGTGTGACTAGAGATTGGTAGGGACTTTCACTTCCAATCGGAATGACCCGAAATGCTCATCAATACGTTCCACTTCAAACTGAACGTTGTTTTCTGCTCTTTTTACAATGGTCACAAGACCAAGTCCGGCACCGCCTTGACTGCTATATTCCTCATTGCAAAGGATTTCAATATATAATTTACGGAGAGCAGTTGCATCGAGATTGAGGAGGTATTGCATGCGTTCGCGCATGGGACTAACTAACTCCATTAGAATAAGATTCCCCGAATACAGAGCGTAATCACTACCCACTTTCGCGACAATGAGGTATGCGTGCATGTGACCTTTGCTATCGCGGGCACCATGAATGGAGATGTTCTGAAGCAATTCAATGAGCATTCCGCAAACGCGCTTCATCGTTGATCGCTTATCGCCCGATTCAATTACGCCACTTTCGATGAGCTTCAATGTGTTTTCAACTTTGGCCGTATCGAAATCACCGAAATGAGAAAAGAGAAGTGTTGCATTATCCCGAGAAACCACACTCGACACGATGTCATGGTAAATCGCCTTGAGGGCATCCAGTTTTTGGCCTGTAATCGAGGTCATACCGATGAACGGAGAAGGTTGTTTGGGGTTAGCTTTGCTTGGGTTCATCGGTCAAATGGCTAGAGAGTCCTACAAAAGTAGAAAGTCTTTAGATAAAATCAAAATTTTTCCCGACAAATCCGAACGCAAGATATGGCAACATTCTCCTTGGTGCATCAATTTAGACAAAACATAAACTTTGTTTTATGAACATTTATTACATATGACGATTGAAGTTAAGCCATTGAAATTGATTGGTTTTTAGGTCGAGTAGAGTTGCGGTTTGGTTAATATCTAATCGTTGTATTTTAGAATATGAATGTATAAAGTATGCGCTTTTAAGCGACTAATTCCTTGTGCTGTCTGAATTTTTTTGCATTGTAAATCCATTACAATCTGGCAGGCATCCTTTGCATCATCAATCACGTAAAACCGTTTTAAAGATGCAAACCATGAACACATTACCCGAAGCAAAGAAGTACGTAGACAGTTTTGCACGTCCGGAGGGATTTAACAATTACGCTTGGGAAGTAACCAAGAAACTTGCGCTTGAGGCTTGGGAAAGCTACCTCGATAAGCGTCCTTTCCGCCGCCAGATCAATTACATGTGCAAGGAGTTCTATGCGATGATTCGTCGCCCCGAAGATGGAGAGTATATCCTACCGAGGAATAGTTTCCGAATGCTGGGGAATATTTGAGTGCAAACAAGTTCTCTTCGAATGTTTTATGAACGTCATAATTCTGGCTGTGAAGTCTTTGCAGCCTCATTCGTTTTGTCTATGGTATCAGTCTGTTGTGAATAAAAATAAGTGTGAAATTTGGTAAAATGACGACCAGAGTCATATATTTGTCGACAAACTATTTATTTGTCTTTGCGTGGCTTACCATTTCATGGTGTTAGTGCCTGCGCCTTGAATTTGTATTTCCGCTAAGGAAATTCAGGCTTTAACCAAATTATTAATTCATCATGTTAAACGATTTTCGTTTGAATTACAAGCATTTGCGCTTTTTCGTAAAGTTCATATGCATTACTGCGGGCGTATTCATTATGAACACCTGCTCTGCGCAACACAATAAGCAATCAATTACACTGACCTCAAGTGGTAAGTTGACGGTTGCTTCTAACGTAACAATGTCTGAATCATTCGAATTCGACATCAGTAATCTACATTTCTCTACAGAGCTTCAAGCTGTCGAGTACTTCTCTTCTAAGCGATTTGATGGCATAATGATTCGCCCTCATTTTGATCGTCAGGTTGCTTATTTATACCTCGATAAAAAGAAGTTCCCCAATCGCACTTGGGAGGAATGGAAGCAGGCAATATCTACTGAATCTGCCAAGAGTCCAATCAAAAAATAAACATGCCACTAATTACGAATCACATGAAATCACATAATACAATAGCGAAATTTCTTTTTTTACTCGGATTACTCTCCAATGTGTATTCCGGTACTGCTCAATTCAACGTTGTGAGCAATGGAAATGCAACAGACTTAGCCAATGCAATTCTTGGCAGTGGAGTAACTATTAGCAACGTCTCACTCAATTGCGGTGAATTGGCAACCGGCGTTTTTACCGGAGGAAATGCAGCCAGTATCGGCATTGATCAAGGTATTTTGCTTACGTCGGGAAGTTCATTGGATGCTATAGGTCCAAATGATAGTGGAAACACATCGTATGATCAGCCATCTGCATTCGATAATGATACTGATTTACAGGCGTTGGTAAACGGATCTATTCAGGATGCCTGCGTCCTGGAATTCGATTTTGTTGCAACCAGCAATTTTATTTCAGTTCAGTACGTATTCGGTTCGGAAGAATACAATGAATTCGTCTGTTCGGTTTTTGACGATGTTTTTGGATTTTTTGTTACCGGCCCTAACCCAGCCGGGGGAACTTACAATTCACAAAACCTTGCGCTAGTGCCCGGCACATCATTGCCGGTTTCGGTTAACACGATTAACAATGGTGTAACCGGCTCAGCGGGTTCAATTTCTGGCTGCGTTTCTCTTGATTACGCTTCATTGTACAATGACAACGCAAGCAGCTTGCAAATGGAATATGATGGTTTTACAATCGTACTTACTGCAGAGGTTGCTGTAATACCCGGTCAAACGTATCATTTCAAGTTTGCAATCGCCGATGCATCGGATAGTATTTTGGATAGCGGTGTATTCATCCGTTCTGAGAGCTTTTCAATATTTAACTGTCAGGCTGGAAATGTCATCTTTGCCCCAGAAAGTCCTCAGCAGTTTTGCACAGCAGATACAATAGCAGATATTTTGCACGTTGCAACAAATTCGACGGCAAGCACCGATGAGTATACTTTCATTTTAACGAACACCGCGGGAGACATTCTAGCTGTTGACTCGTCCGGTATTTTTGATCTCTCAGGTTATAGCACAGGATACTATCAAGTATATGGTATATCCTATCAGGGGATTCCATCGGGTATCGAGGTTGGTCAGAATGTTTCTGGAATTATGGCAAGTGAAGATGGTTGTATCGACTTAACTCTGCCATTTTCGGTTCTTGTTGAAACATGCATTCCTTTCACTCTGAGCTGCCCTTCAGATGTTGAGGTAGAATGCGGTGATGATTTGACTGATTTTGATATTGTAGGTTATCCGGTAATTTCATTTGATTTCGACCTGGGACAACCTGTTAGTGTGGTTTATACGGACGTTGTAATAAGCTCAAATGATTGCGTTACTGTAATTTCACGCACATGGACTGCTTCTTTTAACGGAGAGTCACTTTCTTGTACACAGATAATTACCATTCGTGATACCGAAGGTCCTGTGATGAATGGTTTCCAACCAACAATCGAAGTTCAGTGCCAGGAAGATCGTCCTGATTTTGCTATGGTAACTGCAAACGACGTTTGTTCTGGTGAAGAGTCTGTTACTATGTGGCAGAGCC
>JBKCGW010000152.1:0-4746 GCA_046303175.1 Flavobacteriales bacterium | reverse complement strand
TCGGCATCTGTCATAGGAAAACAGTTACCACACCATTGGTTGAAGGAGCCATTCACTTCCGGGGTTGTGAAACCCGATTGCTGTGACATGTCTACACGGAACGTCACGTTAAACGCTTGTGCGCCAAGAACGGCGCTAAATAACATAAAAGCTGAGAGTAATTTTTTTAACATCCGAATGATTTTAGGTAACGAATATATAGATATTGTTAGTTTTACAAAAAGTTTTTTGTTTCAACGATTTTGCTCGTTATTTACCGCATTGAGAACATGGATTCTGATTGTCCATAACCTAGTCAAATTAGTATTCGATTATTAACCAATTCGCTCGTTCGCCCTTGAACTAACACCCATATGATAAAGTTTGTTCTGATTTCATTGTTCTTGTTCTTCGGAATCCTCCTTCACGCCGTGGGCCAGCAATCCCCGCATCATGGCGTATTTAGAATCATGGAGCAAGGCTCAGCGAATAATTGGAATATCACCTTAAAAGTTGGATTAGGACAACCGGATGGCAGCACGATTATCAGAGAATTCGTTTCGCCAGGTTGTGAATTCGACTCGGTATGGGCACCGGGAGCTATCACACAGATTAATCAAAGCGGACTTAAACTCATTTGGCTCGCAGAAAATAAGGTACCACAATACGTTCACTACAGAATTAAATGCCTCAAGGACATTCCTTCCATTTTGGGTGATTACACACAACAGAGTCAAGGAAAGCTGCATCAGGAACTGAGTAAAAGCAGTACAGCTCCTCATTCGAACTATTTCGAGTCAACCCGACCGAAATGGTTCAGCGGAGTGTTGCAGTCTAATGATAACAACGAACTAACCGGTACTTTGATAAAAAATATAAATGGCCCCTATGAATCTTCAGCCAACAAATCCGGGCATTTTACCATTGCGGCATGTCCCGGTGACACACTCCATTTTTCCCATAACGGATACCACGACGGGGAATATGTGGTGATTGGCGATGAATCGGCAGGAGTGGTATGCAACCAATTGATTTCAAAAAAAACAATGCAAGCCATTCCGGTTGAATTCAAATTGAACGCCAACGGGGAATACCGATTTTACCGAAATGGTATTGAATATTACGTCAAAGGTGGTGGTGGCAGCGAGCAGTGGGATGAGCTGGCAAGTATCGGCGGCAACTCTGTGCGCACGTGGAGCACCGACAATGCGAAAGAAGTCCTAGACTATGCGCATTCACTTGGCTTAACGGTCATGATGGGTTTATGGATGCAACACGAACGTCACGGTTTCGATTACGATGACAAGCCTAAAGTTCAAGCTCAACTTGAGTATTTCCGCAAGATAGTAATGGAAATCAAAGACCATCCTGCCCTACTCTTTTGGGGAATCGGCAACGAGGTTGATTTGTTTTACACCAATACCAATGTGTGGAAAGCGGTGAATGACGTTGCGAAGATGATTCACGAAGTGGACCCGAATCACCCTACTTCAACAGTTACCGCAGGACTCGATCCGGCCGAGGTGAAGCTCATCATGCAAGACGCACCTGAGATCGACATTTACTGCATCAACACCTATGGCGACATTGCCTCAGTAAAAAAGAATTTGGCCAATTACGGATGGACCGGTCCATACCTCATAACGGAATGGGGGCCGAACGGACACTGGGAAGTAACCAAGACTCGCTGGGGAGCCCCCATTGAGCAAAGCAGTGCCGAGAAAGCAGCATCGTATAAAGAGCGTTACCAACAGGAAATTCTTGCAGCTTCAAAGAACTGCATGGGCTCCTATGCTTTTCTCTGGGGCTTCAAACAAGAGACGACTTCCACATGGTACGGACTTTTTACCCGTGAGGGATTGCGTTCAGAGCCTATCGACGAGCTAGAGAACTTCTGGAGCGGCAAGGTGCCGAATAACCAAGCACCCCATTTGATTTCGTTGACAATCGACGATAAGGACGCGGAACAATCCATTATGCTCACTGCCGAGAAAAAGTACGAAGCTGCCACGGCAGTAGCTGACCCGGAAGGCGACAAACTGAAAAGCCGCTGGCTGATTGTTCCCGAAAGCACCGACATAAAAGCCGGTGGTGACGCCGAGACAGCCCCCACTCCTATTAGTGGATTGTTTCAAGGAAAAGGAATTCAAAATGCCACTTTTCGTGCACCCAAAACCGAAGGCGCGTACCGACTATTCTATGAAGTAACCGATGGCAACGGACACTGTGCCTATGGCAATATTCCATTCTATGTAGTGCCGCCCGCAGCAGGTGAAGAGCCCGCTCGTATGGTACGATTCAAACAACAAGACATGCAATGATGAAGCGATACATTCTTTCTCTTCTTGCGCTAAGCTTTTCGTTGCACACCGGGTGGGCACAATCGAGCGAGACCTCTCACGTGGAGACACTGTTGCTGCGCGACACTACTACTACCACTTTTCCGAGTCTGGGACTCATGCCGAAGACTTTCAGCAAACCAAAAGGCAGTGTGCAAATCAACGGATTCTATCGCTTCTTCGCGACCTACACGCGTCAGTTTATGCCTTACACGCTCAGTGCAGCACCCGGCGATACTGTGCTTCCACGCTCATTGTTCATCGGCGACGATGCTCAATTGCCCAACCTGTTGCTCAATGTGAGTGGAACTATGCCCGGAGGTTCTTCGTGGGGATTCGATGTGCGCATGTTTCAGTTTTTGAATGGAAGCATAGGAACCGCATACGGTAAGCCGGTGCCCGATAGTTTGCGTCCGGATATTCAATATCCTATCGGCTCCATTCCACTTGGTGGTAACCTCGGGGCCATGCTGGGTATGAACCTCTACGGTAACTTCAACACAAAATACGGTGTTTGGAATACGACTGTTGGTGGTATACAATGGCTCGCTGTCTCCGACCTCACCTTTGCTTCCTGGAAAGGCTACAACCGCTTCATGTTGTTCGAACGCAATCCGTGGGATCCTATGGGTAAAGCGGTGAAGGATCGCTACAAGCAATACTACGATCAAGGCTCTATTGATCAGGATGCGCGCTGGGGAAATCGCGCGTTTCAAGGAGTGGTGATAAATGGCTCTCAGCTCCCCGGCGGACTATCATGCATTTTAATGGCAGGTAAGACGGAACAAAACGGAGGCTTTGTACAAACTCCGAATTATGCCTACGGAGGACGCATTCGCAAGAATTTCAGCGGCAACAACTTCCTGAGTATTAACACACTCAACACGCGCAATTTCACCGACAGTTTAGCCCAAACACAATTTGGCTTAAGTGTAATTACATCTGAGTTTCAGTATGAAAAATTTGGAGTGCTGTTGAAAGGTGAAGCCGGGTTGGGCGAATACTTCAGTCCAAGCCATTCCGACGGTTGGGGTGAGGTGATGCAGTTCAAGGCCAGTAACGTCATGAAAGGTGATAAGCCTGTTGTGGAGCTTCATTACTTCCGCATCAGTCCGAAAGTGGTGAACAACAACGGCGTTTATTGGAACACCTCCACCCGCGAATATTCAACCAATGATCTGCCCGCAGGTAGCGTGGGGAGCTCCTCTCTCCTATTGCCCTTCGGCAGCTCGGTAACTCGCGTTGGACAGATGACCAACAACCGTCAAGGTGTGAACTTAAATGTGCAGGCAAAAATCCAACGTCTGAAAATCAGCGCGGGTATCGGCTCATCAGCCGAATTGAAACCCGCAGCAGCAGTCATTACCGTTGGACACCCCGTTAACCAATTCACCCGTTCGCGCTTTTGGCGCTGGAACTTCCCGGCAAACATTGGTCCCTATGGTCGCTACTCAGACGTTTACCGCGACGTGTATGAAACCGTAGCCCTTTCCGATGATTCGATGGGTGTGGTTGTAAACAAGAAATTCTTCAACGCAGCAGAGGTGCAGTTGAAATACGAGCACGACATCGCAGGGCATGAAAGTTATTTCTTCGCTTTGTTCCAAGCCAATACATGCTCACGCGACTGGTCTGTCATTCCGGTTACATCGGAAAAAGCTTACATCCGCCAATATGCCAGTGAAATCGAATGGTATTTCCGTATAACCCCGCGCTTCCTGTTCAACGCCTATGCGGGTGTAGAACGTACGCTTGGCAACTACCTCACAGAAATCAGCGAAGAGACCTTCCGTCCGCTCAACCAATATGGTCGCGGACTGGGTATTGGTGGCGACATTGACCTAGGCAAAAACGCACGTTTGTATCTGCGTCATCGCTGGTACTCATTCGAAGACACGAGCTATACCCTCGATGCATTCAAGGGTCGTGAACTTATTGTAGAACTCAAAGCATTCTTTTAAGTGAAAATGAAAATCAAGCATATAGCCCTCGTTGTTTCAAGTATCGTGTTTGGAACAGCAGCGTTGGCGCAACAAGACACGCGTAAAATCACCTTCGTGGGGGCAGCACGCGCGCAGTTCTACAGTGATAACTACAACTCCTATTTCGAGGAAGACACCGTTACTGCATCCAAGTTGAACAGCGGAAACACACTGGTTGATTTGGGTATCAATATGCGCCCCAACCCACAAATGGAAATTCAGGGTATGGTGCGCGTGCGCAACGACTACGGCGGGTTCTGGGGAGCGGGCGTTACTTTCGATGTACGTCAACTTTATGTAAAAGGCGTCGCTGGCGGTATCGTTCGCTACCAATTGGGCGACATCAATTACAAACTCACTCCTTACACGTTGTGGAACAGCAACCAGGAGATGATTTCCGGTGTGCCATTTCTACTGCAACAGCAAACCGATGTAGTGAATTACGA
>JBKCGW010000151.1:0-2437 GCA_046303175.1 Flavobacteriales bacterium | reverse complement strand
ATGCTGTAGTCAACTCAGGCGAGGCAACGAAAGCCAGTGTGTTCGGGTTGCCATCGTTGCGGCTTTGGAAATTGCGGTTGAACGAGTGAACAATCGTGTTCTTCTCCTTTTTGTCTGCTCCTACGCGCGCCCACATACCTATGCAAGGGCCACAGGCATTGGCGTACACGGTAGCTCCCATTTCATTGAACGTATTGATGAATCCATCACGCTCAATGGTATAGCGTACAACTTCACTTCCGGGAGTAATGCTGAACTCAGCTTTAGCCTTCAAGTTCTTGGCAATTACTTGCTTGGCGAGTGATGCTGAGCGCGCAATGTCTTCATAGGAAGAGTTGGTGCATGAACCAATCAAACCGACCTCAACTTTTGTAGGCCAATTGTTTTTTGCGGCTTCCTCTTTCATCTTCGAAATTGGAGTAGCCAAGTCCGGAGTGAATGGACCATTCAAGTGTGGCTCCAACTCGCTCAGATTAATTTCGATAACCTGATCAAAGTACTTCTCAGGGTTGGCATATACCTCGGCATCGCCTGTGAGGTGCTCGCGGATTGAGTTAGCCAAATCAGCAACCTCAGGTCGTCCTGTAGAGCGCAAGTAACGCTCCATGCTTTCATCGTATCCGAAAGTCGAAGTCGTTGCTCCGATTTCAGCTCCCATGTTGCAGATGGTCCCTTTGCCTGTGCAAGAAAGCGATTGTGCGCCCTCACCGAAGTATTCTACGATACATCCCGTTCCGCCTTTTACGGTCAGAATGCCGGCAACTTTCAGAATTACATCCTTCGCAGAACACCAGCCGTTGAGCTTTCCGGTAAGTTTGATACCGATAAGCTTCGGGAACTTCAATTCCCAAGCCATGCCGGCCATTACGTCCATGGCATCGGCACCGCCAACGCCAATGGCTACCATACCCAAACCTCCTGCATTCACAGTGTGTGAGTCGGTACCTATCATCATTCCTCCGGGAAATGCATAATTCTCAAGCACCACTTGGTGAATGATACCTGCTCCAGGCTTCCAGAATCCGATGCCGTATTTGTTTGAAATGGAAGAAAGGAAGTTAAATACCTCGTTATTCTTCGATAATGCGTCACTCAAGTCTTGTGTTGAACCCACGCGCGCTTGAATGAGGTGGTCGCAGTGCACTGTGCTGGGCACAGCTACTTTTTTGCGACCTGCCTGCATGAATTGAAGCAGAGCCATTTGAGCCGTAGCATCTTGCATGGCAACACGGTCGGGCGCAAAATCCACATAGCTTTTGCCGCGCTCGAAAGCGTTTTCAGCATTGCCATTCCACAAGTGTGTGTAAAGGATTTTTTCGGTTTGGGTGAGGGGCTTGCCGGTTACGTTTCGTGCAGCTTCAACGCGTTGCGGGAAGCGACTGTAAACGGCTTTAATCATATCGAGATCGAAAACTTTGCTCATCGTTATCAGAAGTTTTTTGTTCGGGCGCGAATGTACGCCGAATTAAACACAGGACCACCCTGACATAGGTGTCATTTCAACAAGTTTTGCAATAAAAACCGGCCTTGTTTCGCAGGCTTATTGACTCAAGTAAAAATCGATAAGTCCGCCGGGTGCAGTAATGTGGACTTCCCGTTTTTCATCGTCAATCGTATCAAAAAAGTCACTGTTCAAGGGAAGAAGAATCTCTTTTTTGCCATGGAAAATAACCATGAGCGGATTGTTTGCCGACTCCTCGATGTGGTCGATGACCCCGATATCGCCGTGTTCCGAATCGAACACACGGTAACCTTCGATAGCTCGCAAAGCAGCACGATCGGTGTCGGGTGCACTCATGTCGCTGCGGTTGATATAAATCGAAGCTTTCACCAGTGCCTTTGCCTTTTCTTCGGTATCAATCCCTTCCAGTTTAACCTTGGCTGCTGTATTGGTTTTATACTCCAGCAACTCCACAAAGTAGGGAACGAGGGTGCCCTTGATGTCCAAAAAGATGATCTCGAGGTTCTCATAATCGTGGATGTCGCCTGTATCCAGTGCGGCTGTCAATTCCCCTTTGAATCCATGAAGTTTAGAAAAATACCCTATGGCATGCAGGTCTTTTTTGTCCGGTATTGCTGTCATGATGAAGTGGTTTAAAAAAAAAGCCACTCCGCAGAGTGGCTTTTGGAAAGTCAGTTTGGATTATGCTTCTGCGCTGTCGCCTGCTTCTTCAGCAGCCGGAGCCTCTTCAGCGGCCGGAGCTTCTTCAGCAGCCGGAGCTTCTTCAGCAGCCGGTGCCTCAGCTTGTTGTGCGCTTGCAGCTTCAGCAGCGGCAGTGATTGCCTTTAGGCGGTTTTCATTCACCTCACGCTCGTGCTTCAGCTTCTTGCTAATGCTATCGCTCTTCTCTTTTGCAAGACGATCCTTTTTACCTTGTACTTTGTTACTCTTTTCAGATACCCAAGCTTCAAAGCGCTTGTCAGCTTCTTCTTGAGT
>JBKCGW010000150.1:0-1143 GCA_046303175.1 Flavobacteriales bacterium | reverse complement strand
GTGCTTCGGTTGGTGGTGGGATGGATGAGTGCTCCGCTCCGGCGGTGGTTAATCTCGGGCTCCAGGAAAGGTATGCGCGGAAGGGCGGTGTAGCGTCCATCGTCGCGACGTGTGTTGTGGTAACGATGGCCGTCTACGGGATTGATGTACCATGGGTCGCGGGCAATGCGAACAATAGTGCCTTCGCCCACGGGGGTGCGCAAACTCACCTCGTGCCCGGCGAGCGATAAGAACTTGCGCTCATTCTTCCCAACCCGCACGGGGCATTCATGCAACACACGACTGCCTTCGTAGATGCGCAGTGTGTATTCGGGTATGTTGACGTCGACACACAAGCGTGAGAGCCAATTCACAATAGCTTCACTTTGCTCCTTGGTGGGAATACGCAACGAATCACCGGGCCCGAATACCACCAACTGCTTCTGATCGATTACAAATTCGCCGGCTTCCTTTCGAATATAATAATCCTGCCTTCGCAAGCTATCGAGCAGCCAAGGATTGGTGTGCACGAGCACATACTCATCGCATCGATATTGCAGTGAATCGGTCAGCGTTCGACCTAGACTATCCATAAAATCGAGGTAACTTCCTCCGTCAACCGTGTATTGAATAGTGAAATAAGAGCCCATTTCGACTTGTTCAGAATCTGATGGTACTTGTTCAATCTGCGTGTCAATAGGCTTCACGTCATGGATAGCAGGTCGGCACGCCGCGAGCATCAGTAGAAAAGTGAAACATCCGACAACCAGCGACTTCATGCATGCAAGTAATTGTGATCGGTTGAGCGCATGCGTGAGAATTGTCAGATGGCCGCATCGTTTGATTCTTGCATTGGCCCAATCGAATTCCTATGCATCCTACCTTTGCCGCAATGAATGCAATACCTGTGAAAGGAATCGTAAGAACCGCAGTGGTATTAGCCTGCTTAATGGTTGGTAATGGTGCATTCGCCCAATGCCTCGTGATCAACGAAATTATGATCAACGCCGCAGGCGATTGCGATGGTTCCTGCGCGCCTGAATCGGCCGAGTGGATTGAGCTATACAACACATGCGCAACCGCGGTCGATGCGAGTTGCTTTGTGCTGACCGATGGCGATTTTGCTGTTACGCTTCCTCCGGGAACATTCATTGCCTCTAATTG
>JBKCGW010000149.1:0-4899 GCA_046303175.1 Flavobacteriales bacterium | reverse complement strand
AACTTGGACGACACCAAAAAACCGCTTATACATGCACAGATAAAAAACTTGCGCATACGCATGCGCATCATCCGCAACATGCAGATACTCGGCGTTAGCAGCTTCATCGTAGCGATTGTGTGCATGTATACTATCACGCTGGAGCGAATGGAAACAGCCCGATTCTTATTTGGAATGTCGTTGGTGCTGTTTGCTATTTCACTAGTTCTCTCTTTGAGTGAACTTTTCATCAGCACTCGATCCATCGAAATCGAGTTGAGCGATTTGGAGCTCGATGCTGATGATTAGCATCTCCCAAGAAATTCAAATCTGCTGTTAATATCTCTGTCCACACGTTAATTTGCGCTTCAGCGCAAAGGTTACCTTACGCGGTTAAACATGTCGAAAAGACGCAAGAGAATACGCATAGCCCAGTACATCTTTGTGGGGATATTTACCCTGATGTTCAGCGGTTATTTTGCACTGCAGTTGCCTGCGGTGCAAACGTGGCTTGCCCATCGCCTTAGCGACTATCTCTCGAAAGAGTGGAATACCAACGTGTCCATCGGTAAAGTGCGCATTGATATTTGGACGCGACTTTATGCTACCGATTTGTACATCGAGGACCAGCGAGGCGATTCGTTGCTTTACATCGAATCGCTCGAGGCCGATAACTATTCCTACGACGATGTTTCAGGAAAGCTCGTTGTGAATAGCCTTCATCTGCATTCTCCATATTTCAATTTAGTGCGTCACCGGCAGGACAGTTTGTTGAACTACTACTTTCTGGTTGAGTATTTCGAAAGTACCGACACGACTCAATCGGAATCGTTCGTTGCGCTCAACCACCTGCATCTTCAAAACGGCCGTTTCAACTACATCAACGAGCACCGCGACCTCGATACCACGTTTGGCATCGATTGGAATCACCTGCGCTTGAATAATCTCAACCTGGAGGTTAATGAGTTTCGCTTGGAGGGTGATAGTATTCATGCCTTCGTATCTCACCTGGCTATGAACGAATCTAGCGGATTTGAACTGTCGGAGTTTTCGCAGGAGCTTACCCTCGTGGGAGGCGACGTTCGTATGGATGACGCTCGGATAGTTACCGGCAGCAGCGACGTAACCGGCAACCTTCACTTTACCTTCGAATCCATCGACGACTTCGACCGATTTGAAACTGCGGTGCCTATGGAGCATGAGTTCAAGAGCGCGCGTCTGAATCTCCATGACCTGTGCTATTTCGCCCCGGAGTTGAAGGGTATGGACCAACCCGTAGACATTAATGGAACCGTGAAAGGAACGGTTGCCAACTTGAAGGCCCGTAATCTGGAGTTGCGATTCAACGACAACAGTTACTTCAAAGGAAACGCTGACTTGGAGGGTCTTCCTGAAATTGACCAAACCTTTATTAGTTTGGACATCGATGAGTTGACCTCCAACAAATTTGAGTTGGAACAAATACCGCTTCCGCCGTTCGACGGGAAGACCTTTGTGAAATTACCCGACAACATTCAGTATTTAGGGCAGATAACCTACCGCGGTGACTTCACCGGATTCATCAGTGACTTTGTAACCTTTGGAACCGTTTACACAGCCATTGGGAACGTAGGCACTGACATTTCGCTCAGAGAAGATAGCAATTTGAATGACTATGCCTACAACGGATCGATTGATCTGCAAAACTTCAACTTGGGTACTTTCTATCAGTCTTCTGCACTCGGGCCAATTACCTGTCATTTTGATGTCGACGGTTCGGGTCTCGAACTAAAAAAGGTGGATGCGACATTCGATGGCACGATTGCATCGCTTCGAGCCACCGATTATGATTACACCAACATTCGAGCATCGGGTGACTTCAAACACCGTGCGTTCAGTGGTCAAGTGGATGTGCTCGACCCCAACCTGGCTATGAATTTCGAAGGGACCATTGATTTCATGCAGGAACAACCCTTGCTTGATTTCAGTACGCACATTCAACACGCCAACCTCGAAGCGCTCAACATATTGGAGGAATACGACTTTACTTCGTTGAATGGCGATATTCAAATTCACAGTGTGGGGCTCGAATTTGAAAAGTTCACCGGTGAAGTTCTCATAGAGGATTTAACCTATTGTGCTATGAACAGCGATTATTATATAAATCGCTTGTTCCTCAACTCCCGGCGTTCGGGTATTCCTACCATCACGTTGCAATCCGATATCGCTTTCGCAGAAATGAAAGGTGAATACAAGCTTTCGGAAATTGGAACTTCGCTGACCGAAATTGCCTCCAGAATATTCCCTTCATTCAACCCAACCATTCGAGAACACAAAACACAGAACTTCACCCTCAATGCCCAACTATACGATTTATCGCAAATAACGAACGTTTTTCTGCCAGAGCTAACGATTGCTCCGGGCACGCGCATAAGTCTTGAAATCAACGAACCCGACTCCTTCTTTCAAACGACTGTTTCGAGTCCGCTTATTGTGTTTCAGGAAAACCGAATTGAAGGCGTGACGTTCGACATTCATCACCCGGATGAATCCTTTTATGTAACCGCCTCATGCGATCTTTTGAATGCATCCAACATTCTCTTCCGCGATATAGCATTGGATGGTCGCACACTGAAAGACACACTTTACACAGCGTTAAGTTGGAACAACGGCAATCGACAGTTTGAAGGCGACATTAATGGAAAGCTCGCCATCCGAGATGTGAATTCATTCGATTTCCTATTTGAAAACAGCTCATTTACGTTGGAAAAAGAGCGGTGGGCCATTGGAAGTGGTGCTCGAATCAATCTCGACAGTTCGCAAGTGTTCATTAATGGATTGGACCTCTCCAATGGTATACAACGAGTTCAACTCGCCGGATTGGTCAATCGGACGGACACCAGTGAAGTAACCGTCGAAATTCAGTCATTCGATCTATCCAATCTCAATGTGTTTGTGGGCGAAGACTATCGCTTTGAAGGACTGGTGAATGCGCAAGCCTCTTTGCGCGATCCTTACAATGAGGCCATATTCAGCAGCAACGTTTCCGTAGAAAAATTCATACTGAACGACCGCGAATTCGGTGATCTCCATGCCTTGTCTACCTGGGATTCAGGGAAGGATGAGCTTCGTATTGATGGGCGTCTCGAGAAGGACGCCAAGGCTTCACTGGGACTCAATCGATATGCTCCGCTCTCTTTCGCCGGCTACTATCGTCCCAAAAACGAAAAGAGCCCACTCGATCTTACAGCAACCATTAACCAGCTAGATCTTGAATTCATCAATGCCTTTTTAGACCCTGAGATAATGGATGTTCAAGGATTCGCTAGCGGAACCATGGCCATTACAGGCACCCCGGATGCCCCACAAATGAGAGCTGATGCACTTTTAAAAGACGCATCCATTTACGTTTACTACCTCAATACCAAATATTATATCCAAGATCGCATTGGAGTATACCCCGACATGTTCACTTTTGATCATATTCCGATTAAAGACGAAAATGGAAAATCAGGATTCCTCACCGGTCAGATGTTGCACGACAATTTCGGCGATTGGAACTTCGACTTGCTCATCGATATGGAAGAGCCCATGCTGGCCATGAACACCACTGAGGAGCAAAACTCACTGTATTACGGTCAGGCCTATACGACTGGCAACATCAGTATTTACGGGTACGATTCCAATCTTGAATTCGACATTGCACTGCGCAGCGAAAAAGGCACAACCATCGCCATGCCGATGGGGACGAACAGCGAAGAAGACTTTGAGAACTTCATTCGATTTACATCTCCCGCCGACACAGCGGCCGTTGCAGAGCCGCTCAACCTCTCAGGTATAAAACTGAAGTTGCAGATGGACATTACACCGGATGCCGAGTTTAAAATCATTTTCGACGAGAGCGTGGGCGATATGATCACCGGATCCGGCAAGGGTAACCTAAGTATGGAGATCAACAACCTGGCTACTTTCACCATGTTTGGTAACGTGGAAATTGTACGAGGCAATTACAACTTCACGCTTAAAAACCTCATCAACAAACCTTTCAATCTCGAACCCGGTGGAACCATCAGTTGGTCGGGCGACCCCTTTGGAGGTGAAATGAAGCTCAAGGCTACCTATGAAAACCAAGTATCCTTGTATGACTTGATCCAAGATCCGATGTATCAGAACGGGCAACGCGTAAAGGTTCTTCTGGGTATGAACATGTCGGGAAAAATGTTTAGTCCGGGTATCGACTTTTCGATTGAACTCCCCAACGTAGATCAAGTCACTAAGAGTCGTGTGAACTCAATCATAAGTACCGACCAAGAGCGAAATCGCCAAGCTTTTGCGCTACTCGCCATGAAGCGATTCATAAGTCCGCCCAATGTAACTTCCGACCACAGCAGCACGAATGCATTGGCTGCCAACGGTACTGAGTTTCTATCCAGTCAGATATCCTCATGGCTTGGACAAATCAGCGATGACTTTAACCTCGGGTTCAATTACAGTCCGGGTGATGATATTTCGAATGAAGAAGTCGCACTGGCCTTGGGTACTCAATTGTTCAACGAACGCTTGTCGCTCAACAGCAACTTCGGGGTATCGCGCAACAACGGAACATCGGCCGCCAACCAGAATGCGACCAACATTATCGGCGACATTCGCATTGAATACAAGATAACTCCGGAAGGAAAAATTCGACTGGTGATGTACAACGAAAGCAATGACTTTCGCGCCAACACACTTCAGCAATCGCCCTATACACAAGGAGTTGGGTTAATCTACCGAGAAGACTTCGACAACTTCGAAGAGTTTGTGGATGGCATCCGCAGTTTATTGAAGGGTAGTAACAAGTCGCCCGTGGCATTGCCGTAAATCGTACATTGCGACTCCAATCGTTTCAACTGTGCTCGACAACTACGGACGAACCATCGATTACTTACGCTTGGCGATTAC
>JBKCGW010000148.1:0-3368 GCA_046303175.1 Flavobacteriales bacterium | reverse complement strand
ACAATTCCGAAAGAAATAAAAAAAGCGCACTCGCGTGCGCTTTCTTAATATGTTTTATGGCGTGAAGACTTACTTCACCTTGTCCACAACAGCCTTGAAAGCCTCGGGGTGATTCATTGCCAAGTCGGCAAGCACCTTACGATTCAATTCAACACCGTTTTTGTGAACCTTACCCATGAACTCAGAGTATGACATTCCATACGGACGCACACCTGCGTTGATACGAGCGATCCACAATGAACGGAAGTTACGCTTCTTGTGTTTACGACCTACGTAAGCATAGGTCAACGCCTTTTCTACTGCGTTTTTGGCAACGGTCCATACGTTTTTACGTGAACCGAAATACCCTTTAGCCATCTTTAAGACTTTTCTTCTCCTGGCTCTGGAGGCTACTGCATTTTTACTGCGTGGCATAGTGTTGTTGTTTTTTGACGTTGGCGGCAGTTGTTATGCTGCACTTATGACCAATTGTCGGGTTAAACTTACCTGCTCTATTTTACCGGGATTAAGCGGTTGGGACGAGCAATTGTCTCCTGATTGATTTAGCATCAGCCGGGTGCACGATAGCATCGTTACCAAGGGCACGCTTGCGCGCTGTTTCCTTCTTGGTGAGGATGTGTCTCTTGAACGCCTTCTTGTGCTTAAACTTACCAGTGCAGGTGAGCTAGAATCGCTTCTTCGAGCCGGACTTGGTTATTGATTAAGGCATTGTATTGATTATTAAAAATTACTTCCGTTGTTATTTTTTCTTCTGATTGATAATGATGAACATTCTCTTTCCGTCGAGTTTGGGCATTTGTTCAGGAAGACCATATTCCATGAGTTCCTGAATGAAACGCGTCAATAGTATTTCACCGCGATCCTTGTACACAATTGAGCGGCCTTTGAAATGCACATAGGCACGCACTTTCGCTCCCTCCTGCAAGAACGCCTTGGCGTGCTTCAGTTTAAAATCAAAATCGTGATCATCTGTGTTGTGGCCGAATCGAATTTCCTTGGTAGTTACATTCGTTTGCTTCGCCTTAATCTCCTTCATCTTCTTCTTCTGATCGTACAGAAATTTTCTGTAGTCATAGATACGGCACACAGGTGGCACTGCATTTCCGGAAATCTCGATGAGGTCGAGCTCCAGGTCTTGCGCCATACGCAACGCTTCAGCACGTGTATACACGCCCTGTTCAATGTTCTCACCCACCAGGCGTACCTCGGCAGCGGTGATTTTTTCGTTCAGCTTATGTTCGGGCTCGAGTGATCGGCGACCTCTCATGGCCCTGTTTTGCGGTGCGTTAATGATTCCTCCTGTTTTACGTTTTAACTTCTATTCTGTGCCTTACTGCGCTGACAGCATGGCTTTTACTTCTTCGTTCACTTTGTTGGCAAAATCGGCAATGGTCAAACTGCCTATGTCACCCTCGCCTTTTTTACGCGCCGAAACGGTGCCTGCGCCTTGTTCTTCCTCACCTACCACCAACATGTAAGGCACTTTCTCCATCTCCGCATCGCGGATTTTCTTCCCTACTTTTTCGTTCCTTTCGTCAACGAGGGCGCGAATATCGTAAGAAATTAACGATTTTGCTACACTTTGAGCGTAATCATTGTATTTTTCTGATACCGGGAGGATTTTCACCTGCTCCGGAGTGAGCCATAGCGGGAATTGTCCGGCGCAGTGCTCAATGAGGATAGCTACGAAGCGCTCCATCGATCCGAAAGGCGCTCGGTGAATCATCACAGGCCTGTGCTTTTGGTTATCAGCCCCGGTGTATTCCAGTTCAAAACGCTCAGGTAAGTTATAGTCTACCTGCACAGTACCCAACTGCCAGCGGCGACCAATTGCATCGCGCACCATGAAGTCGAGCTTCGGACCATAGAACGCTGCCTCGCCATATTCCACTACCGTCTTGAGTCCCTTTTCCTTAGCGACTTCCTGGATGCCGCGCTCAGCAGCTTCCCAGTTGGCGTCAGAACCGATGTACTTCGAAGGGTTGCCGGGGTCACGAAGCGAAACCTGCGCGAGGAAGTCAGGGAAATCCAGGGTCTTGAAGATGTACAACACCAGATCAATCACCTTCCCTACTTCTTCCTTCACTTGGTCGACCGTGCAGAAAATGTGTGCATCGTCTTGGGTGAATCCGCGTACTCGGGTCAGACCGTGTAGTTCTCCGGTTTGCTCGTAACGGTATACAGTTCCGAACTCGGCCAAACGCAACGGCAGGTCGCGGTACGAGCGTGGTTCGGTCTTGAAAATTTCGCAGTGGTGCGGACAGTTCATCGGCTTCAGCATGTACATCTCGCCCTCTTGCGGAGTGTGGATGGGCTGGAAGCTGTCCTTTCCGTATTTCTCCCAGTGTCCACTGGTTTCGTAGAGTTCTTTGGAACCGATGTGCGGAGTGATTACTTGCACATAGCCCATTTTCTTTTGCGCATCGGTGAGAAATGCGGTGAGGCGCATGCGCAGGTCGGTACCTTTTGGCAACCACAATGGAAGACCGCTTCCTACTTTTTGTGAGAAAGCGAACAGTCCGAGTTCCTTTCCGAGTTTGCGGTGGTCGCGCTTGCGTGCTTCTTCGAGCAACTTCAAATAGTCTTCGAGCTCCGATTGCTTCGGGAACGTGATAGCATATACACGCGTGAGCATCTTGTTTTTCTCGTCACCGCGCCAGTAGGCACCCGCTACGTTGAGCAGCTTGGCAGCCTTGATGAAGCCGGTGTTCGGGATATGCGGTCCGCGACACAAATCGGTGAAATTGCCTTGCGTATAGAACGTGATCTGACCATCTTCCAGGCCATCGATCAATTCGAGTTTGTATTGGTCGCCCTTTTCTTTGAAGAAGTGAATAGCATCTGCCTTCGACACCTCTTTGCGCACGTATTCATTTTTCTGACGCGCCAACTCGAGCATGGTCTTCTCCACTTTAGCGAAATCCGCTTGCGAGAATTCCACATCACCGAAGTCCACATCGTAGTAGAAACCGTTTTCGATGGGTGGACCAATGGCCAGCTTGATACCCGGGGAGTGCGCCTCAAGCGCTTCGGCCATCAAGTGCGCTGATGAGTGCCACAAGGTGCTTTTGCCGCTATCGTCGTTCCAAGTATGGAGCTTCAATGTAGCATCGGCGTTGATGGGGCGTGTGGCGTCTATTACCTCGCCGTTTACTTCCGCGCTCAGCACGTTGCGGGCAAGGCCTTCGCTGATGGACAGTGCCACCTGCAAGGGCGTGGTTCCTTTGGCTACTTCGCGTGTACTGCCATCGGGAAGGGTGAGGGTAATCATCATAGCACTCAATTTTTTAGGGCCGCGAAGATAGGTGGGAAAAGGGGGAATTGCAAAGGGAGAGGGGCGAAGTACTAATTACAAAGTATAAAGTATA
>JBKCGW010000147.1:0-2303 GCA_046303175.1 Flavobacteriales bacterium | reverse complement strand
GGGTGCATTGCGCAGATGCAAAGGAATGCTCAGGTTGCCGGAGCGTCGCACTTCAGCTATGGCTGCATCGATGGCCATGTAGGCGCTGTTGCTCTTCGGTGATGTAGCCAAGTAAATCGCGCACTGACTCAGAATGATTCTGCTCTCGGGCCATCCGATATTTTCGACCGCACGAAACGTAGCGTCAGCGATGAGCAATGCATTCGGATTAGCAAGACCGATGTCTTCTGAAGCGAGAATCAACATGCGACGGGCGATGAACTTCGGGTCTTCGCCGCCTTCTACCATGCGTGCTAAATAATATACTGCGGCCTGCGGATCGCTGCCGCGAATACTCTTGATGAATGCCGAAATGATGTCGTAGTGCATCTCGCCCGACTTATCGTACATAGTAGGATTCTGCTGCACTATCTGCACGACGCGTTCGTTGGTGATGGCCTCACCCTCCCCTAGTTGCGACACCACCAGTTCCAACACATTGAGCAACTTGCGCGCATCGCCGCCGCTCATGCGCAGCAGTGCTTCAAACTCTTCAACGCGCACCTGCTTTTTCATCAGGTCGGCATCGGTTGAAAGCGCCTTCAGCACAAGCGTTTCAAGTTCGCTGCGCTCGAGGTGTTTCAACACATACACCTGGCAACGCGAGAGCAATGCACTGATGACTTCGAAACTCGGGTTCTCCGTAGTTGCACCAATGAGCGTTACAATACCCTTCTCTACCGCGCCCAACAAGGAGTCTTGTTGCGACTTCGAGAAGCGATGTATTTCGTCGATGAACAACACAGCTCCACGCGAAAACATACCTTGTCCTTGGACCTTTTCGATGACTTCCCGCACATCCTTCACACCACTGTTGATGGCGCTGAGGGTATAGAATGGTCGCTTCAGTGTTTGCGAAATGATATGCGCCAGCGTTGTTTTACCTACGCCGGGCGGCCCCCAAAAGAGCATGCTCGGAATGTTGCCGCTTTCGATAGCCTTCCGCAACACCGCATCTTTCCCCACTAAATGCTCCTGCCCGAAATAATCATCGAGCGAAGACGGACGAAAGCGTTCAGCGAGAGGGATGTGGTTCATGCGATACTATCTGCCGAATCTAATAAATCAGGTCTGCGCTCGCGTGTTTTTTTGATGGCTTCATTCATTCGCCACTCTTCGATGTTGCCGAAGTGACCACTGAGAAGCACTTCCGGAACACCCCACCCTTTATAGTCGGCCGGACGCGTGTAAACCGGTGGCGCCAGCAAATCATCCTGAAACGAATCGGTGAGCGCACTGGTCTCGTCGTTCATTACACCCGGTATAAGACGCACGATGGAATCGACCAGTACCGCTGCAGCGAGCTCTCCCCCACTCAGCACATAATCGCCAATAGAGATTTCGCGTGTGATGAAATGATCGCGCACACGCTGATCAACCCCCTTGTAATGTCCGCACAGTAATATAATATTCTGTTTGAGCGAGAGTGTATTGCACGTGCGCTGCTTGAGACGCTCGCCATCGGGGGTGAGGTAAATGATTTCGTCGTAATCGCGCTCGCTCTTCAGCTTCGTGATGAGGTCGTCGATGGGTTGAATAGTCATCACCATGCCTGCTCCACCGCCAAATTGGTAGTCGTCGGTTTGCTTTTGCTTCGCCGTGCTATAATCGCGGATGTTGTGAATGTGAATCTCGCACAAACCACGTTCCTGTGCGCGTTCGAGAATGCTGTCGGCAAATGGTCCGTCGAGCAAGCGTGGGAGGAGGGTGAGGATGTCGATGCGCATTTTTTATGGGTACTAGGTACTGGGTACTAGGTACTGGGGAATGGTTATTAACAGGATGGATAAAGACTCATGTCAAAGTGCGAAATTAAACCACAACAGGAAAATCAAATCACAACCTTACCTTCCTCCCTCAGTCCTCAGTCCTCAGTCCTCAGTCCTCAGTCCCCAGTCCCCAGTCCCCAGTCCTCAGTCCCCCTCAATACGGCGGGTGCAAGGTACGGAGAGGATTGTAGGATTGCAGGATAACAGGATTGTAGGATTATAGGGAGGCGCCACCCTCTCATTCTCATTGTGTTTCTGATCTCATTCTAAAAATTCCAGAAAGAGAAACAGAAAGAGAAACAGAAACAGAAAGAGAAGCAGAATGACAACGGCCGCCAACCATACCTAGTCTCCAGTCCTCAGTACCCAGTCCTCAGTCTTCAGTCCCCAGTCCCCATCAATACGGCGGGTGCTTCGGCTGATTATCCAGCACTTCTTCTATCCGCATCATGATGCCATCCGTAAGAAGCGGAACAACTTCTGCAGCCTTGAGGT
>JBKCGW010000146.1:0-2510 GCA_046303175.1 Flavobacteriales bacterium | reverse complement strand
TCCGTGTTTTTCATGTATTGAGCGCAGAGCCCAACGATGTGGATCTCTACTCGGGAAGAATTGACAAAGCAAAAATGGAAGGCTTTGCAAAAGGCTTCATTCAGATGGACTCCATTGATGAGGTTTTTGTATGCGGCCCAGAGCCCATCATTCGTTTAGTAAAGGAATTTTCCATCGAGCGCGGAATTCCGGAAGACCACATCCATTTCGAATTATTCGGCACACCGAATCCAACCGCAGGCGGAAATACTGAAAAGCCTGCAGAAGCTTCGGTTGACACGGGAAAGCGTTGTGCTGTGACGGTTGTTTTCGACGGTCAGGAAAATAATTTCTTCATGCCGTTAGATGGTACCGCCATTTTGGATGCGGCTCAATCAAGCGGTATGGATATACCATTCAGCTGCAAAGGCGGAATGTGTTGCACATGCAGAGCGCACGTTTCGGAGGGCTCAGCCACCATGAAAGTAAATTATGCACTCGAGCCCGGAGAGGTCGAATCGGGCTATGTGCTCACCTGCCAGGCTGTTCCGACAAGCGAGCACATAACGGTCGATTTCGATAGACACTAAACGCCTGCCTGAGCCGCTGTCACAGCTGCTCCGGCATTCAAGTTACCATATCCTCTGCTCCCGTTCGGGTTGGGATAATATTGTGAAGTGGTAAGCAAATACTGATATACCTGCTCTCTTGTTCTGGAAGGATTCACCGACCATACCATAGCAGCGATACCTGATGCCATTGCTGTAGCACATGAACTGCCTCCGATATACTTTGCTGCAAAGCCTGTAGTATTGAGCGAAAGTGTATTGCGTGAACTATTCGTTGAACGTTCCATCGTCACGGTAAAATCAACCTGTGAGCCATCGTGGCAAGATGCGCATGTACCAAAGTTTTCCTTCACTCCTGTGATAGCAACACACTTGGTAAGTGCCGCCGGATAAACAACGCCCCACCAACTGGTCAAACTGAACGAGGTGCCGGCCGCGGCCATCAGCATTTTGCCCGCGCCCCAAGCGTAGTTGACACCGTCTTCGATTACGCTGCTGTAGAATGGAGTGCCTATCGACATGCTCACTACTTTAACATCCGCACGATTGCCCATTTTGACCAAGGCGTTCTTCAATCCTGTGCGTTCTACCGAGCGATCGAGAACAACGTCTTCGCAGCCGCGGATGAAATGCAGGCTAGACTTGTAAGCCACGCCTGTCGTGGCACCTAGGTTGTTACGCGCGCCGGTTGCTAGTCCGCTCATGGCTGTTCCGTGCGAACAACTTGAATAGGCACTATTACCAAAAGTGTAGTCGGTAGTCATGGAACGTCCTACGTTGCTGTCTCCATTGTTAAATTCTGAGCCTAACAACGATTGCGACGAACTTATTCCCGCGTCAATAACTCCGATGGTAATGCCTTGTCCTTGCGCCGAATTCCAAGCCGATGGGATATTCATGAGTCCGAAATTCCAGGGCAAAATAGCATTAGGTGTTGTTGTGGTATAGTCTGCTGTATTGAGGCCATACGTGCTTACAGAACATCCGGAAGTTGAGCGGTCTTCTGTTGCCATATCAGCGTGAGCATAATCGAGTGGTTCCAAATAGCGCACATTCTTTAGATTGCGCAGAGCTGTAAGCACACGCTTATCGTTGAGTCGTATGGTGATTATTGGCAATACCGAATCATCCTCAACAAGTATTGATTTCCACTCTTCATCTATACCCCGTTGAGACAATTCACTCTGTATAAAATCAATCAATGCGTCATGCACTTCCTTCCATGCACCTTCTTGAATACGCACTTGATGTATCGTGTTTTCTAGACCAATATACTCTGCAGGACGGTATCCAATTGCAAGGGTTTGATCGCCATACTGCAAAGCGCTCCAGAGCATCTTAAAGTCTGCATTTTCCCAGCGAAAATCTCCCTGTGAAAGATATACATCCTTCACATAATCGTCAATTTTCGCCTTGGTATAGGGTATTCCTTCAGGCTCCTGCACAAGCAACTCTCGCTGCACCAATTTACCCGAGAGACCTTGGGCATCCGTTAAACTCTGTTCATCATAAGAGCGAGAGCACCCTGTCAATATCACAGCTGTGATTAGAGACAAAATGAAAGTGGTTTGTTTCATGGTTGTTAAGATTTGTCCGAAAGTAGGATGTATTCTTCCATAACCAACTCGAAGGCAATTATTTCAGACCTGAATTTCAAACAAGTGAACCTGAATAAACTTCCTTTGTTACTTCGCAGCATGGATTCGTTAAGTCAAATTGTACTCGGTGCCGCCGTAGGAGAATTGTTGCTCGGGAAAAAACTGGGTAACAAAGCGCAGCTCTTGGGGGCAATAGGTGGTACAATTCCCGACCTCGACGTACTGCTCAACCCATTGTTTAGCGATGAAATCACCAAGCTTCAAATTCACAGAGGCTATTCGCACGCTATAGTCATTCATTTGCTTTTGTCCTTTCCTCTCGCAAAGTGGTGTCATGCAAAATGGAAAGACCTACTATCGTTTC
>JBKCGW010000145.1:0-1479 GCA_046303175.1 Flavobacteriales bacterium | reverse complement strand
AAGGTCTGCTGCCTTGAATGGCGCACTGCGCGTTGATCGCAAGCTCACGGTATGTCCTCGCTTTAGCAAAATCTGCTCGATTTCCTTACCCATTTTGCCGTAGCCAATCAATGCAATGTTCATGTATTCAGAATTGAAGTGTGAGTCCAAGGCCGTGGTGCCTGCTTCCGGCTACAAAATAGGCGGGATGCCACTGCAGCGAAAGGTCGTTGGAGATGTCGTAATAGAATAAGTGCGCATCGACGTTGGCATCGATGGCTTGCAAAATGTAAACACCTGCCAAACTCATGTAGCTGATGTCCATGAGCTTGCCATAATAGTCCATGCCGTCTTTGAAGTACAGCGCATTGCGGTCTTCAGTGGGTTCCGTTGCCGGATTACCATCGGCAGCAGCTATGTATTGACCTCGGTAGTAGCGGTAATTGCGGGAGTTGAAGTCAATAAACGCAACGCATGTGCTTAGGCCTGCCCACACAACGGGCACCTTCCAATATTTGCGAAAAACGGAACCTTCTTTCGCCATGCCATTGTAAATCTGTCCGGCACCGGGCAGGCCCAACGCCAGAATAGTCGCCTTGAAGGGAGAATGCGGTTGGAGGTGCCAACGCGAGGAGAATTTTTTACGAAAGTCCGACTTGAAGAGTGAAGTATCGGGTGCAGTGCGCGCGCTGTCGGCCGTTTGCGCCACGGCAAACGCCGCGACCAGCAGAAAGAACAACAGCGTAATTGTTTTGCGCATAGCGTTGGCAAAGAAAATCGAACCGGGCCAAAGAACGAAGGGTATTAGAATTTATTCGAAATAAAAGTTCCGAATTACCTTTGCACCCCCAAGTCAATGAACCCTTGGGGAGTGCGTTCTTTTTTTTAAATCCAAAAAATCAAATCAATGTCACAAAACATTCTTGCCCCCGACACTTACAGCAATGAACTGAAGGTGTATGTGAACCAAGAGAAAGCGGCAGTGGACTTGCTCAACAGCGTAGGCCATCTGTTGTTCGACAAGAGCATCGAGCTCGTGTTGTTTCGCAACCACATGGTGGACGTCAACGCCACCGAAATCATGCGCCTGCACAAGTATGCAGCCGAGGTTGTGGGAAAGCCCATTTCCATTTTCGACACAGCCGATTTGGCTCGTGGACTCTACGAAATGGAATTGGCACCTGCCAAGATCGATATCGGAAAACTCGCCAGCGAATGGCTTGCAGAGCGCGATCACTTTGCCAATCAGAAAGAATTTTTAGCGGAAAAACTCCGCAATTTCATGCGCGAAGAAGGCGCAGATATTGAACCACGCGATGTGGTGCTTTTCGGCTTCGGTCGTATTGGCCGCCTGGCTGCTCGCGAGCTCGTGAAGCAGGCCGGTAAGGGTCAGCAGCTTCGTTTGCGCGCTATTGTAACACGCGAAGACGACGATTTGAGTATCAAGAAGCGCGCGGCGTTGTTTGAAAACGACTCAGTGCACGGACGCTTCAAAGGAAC
>JBKCGW010000144.1:0-8428 GCA_046303175.1 Flavobacteriales bacterium | reverse complement strand
AGCGGCAAATTTCAATGGAATGGGTGGGTCAATGTGTTTGTTTTTACCAACAAAAAACCCCGACCATAGGATCGGGGTTGAATATCATGGAAGAACTAATTCGATTATACCGTAGTACCTTCTTTGATTGCTTTTGCAGTGTAGGCCTTTTGGCGGCGAAGCCAGTAGATAATCGCTACAAAAGCGAATACAATGCAAATCCAGTTGAAACCATTGGACATGGGATCAATGACGTGCTTGAAGGTCCACTGTAAGCCGTCTGCTATCGGTCGAAGGATGCTTTGGAGATTCATGGTTGAAAAAATTGTGTGGCAAATCTAAGCGAGGTTGTTCAAACCACCTACAGTTGCCTTCATTTTTGTTGCCGTTCTCTTGTTGATATGATTTTACGCACCTACGCATCGAACCAGCCGCTATCCTTGGCGCTTTTACCGATCACCACGTTGTCGGTACTTTTTGCGGCTGCGGTGAAGGGTCGGTTGATTGCGTTCGACTCCGGATTTCCGGTCGATCGGTTTTTGCTGGGATGGTATCAAGGCCCCTTGTCGCTCGCTTTTCTTGTAGGGATTTTCATTCTTGCGGGAGCCTATTTGGCTAATAGGGTATTTAATCGACATGAATTTTTTAATGTGCCGGTTTTTGTGCCCGCATTTATTTATTCGTTGCTGGCAACCACGCTAGCGCTTATTCAACTGTCGGTGCCCGCTTTATTGGCAAATCTATTTGTTCTCGTTGGGCTCAACAATCACCTCAAGATATTCCAACAACCACGAGTACTGGCCGAGTACTTTCAGGCGGGTTTTTGGTATGGATTGGGTGCATTGTGTTTCCCCCCATATCTCGTGTTGATTGCTGTGATTTGGCTTGGATCTATTGTTACAAGGGCATTTCATTGGCGAGAATATCTGTTGCCGGTTCTTTCATTTGCAGTGCCTTTTGCATATTGGTCGTCATGGCTTTATTTCACCGATAGCATGCAGGATTTGGTGCTGTTTCAAAAATGGGTAAGCTTTGACGTTCAGTCGTTTTTCGCACACTGGAACAAGGCGTATCAGGTGTTCGGAATTCTTGCGATTTTATCGCTTGTCTTTGCTATCCCGAGGTACATGTTCTTGTCCGACCGTTCATCCAATAAGTCCAAGACCATACGAACTATTTTCTTCCTGGTGGCAGTTGGACTTGCAGGCTCTTATTTTCTTGCTTTTATGCTTCTTTGGAAATGGATTGTGATGGCCTTGCTTCTGCCGGTAGCATTTCTTCTGGGTTATTGGTTTGCCAATTACAGAGTATCTCTTGTTGCGCCGTTTTTTTTCTATGCAATGCTTGCAACATCCTTGTGGTGTGTGATTGTGGCGCTCATTTAATGATTGTAAACATTCGTTTACGACATCGACTAACGATATTTGATGTGGATTTTGCCTATGCATCAACCTTCGGCGATCATGTGCAGTCTTTTCTTTGAATGATTCGTATTCTCCGACATATGGCTTGCAGTGCCGCGCTTCTGTTTTCTGCGGTAATGGGCGTTGCGCAACCTGAGTGGGTTGCGAATGGAGGCCAATGGCCGGATGAGGTGGCGTTTCAGACGCGTCTTGCCGCGGGTGTTTTGTGGACGGAACAATCAGGATTTGCTTATCAGCTCTTTGATCCAACCGATTGGAGAAGATTCAATGAAACACACGGACGTGAGGCGAATGATTCGCTGCGTGGGCATGTTTTTCGTGTTCATTTCATAAACGGACGTGCAAAGCGTGTTTCGGGAGAAGCCGCCGCCAAGCACTATTACAACTATTATCTTTCGAATGATGCATCCGAACACGCTCAACACTGTGCTGCATACGGGCGCACTCGATTGCATGAGGTGTATCCCGGTATTGATGCTGTGCTCTACAGCGCAAGTGGAAAGCTCAAGTATGACTGGCACATTCAACCGGGAGCAAACCCGTCGATGATACGACTGGAATATGAAGGAGCCCATTGTCAACTGCTTAATACCGACCACGAGACCGACCTGATGATTCAAACGCCTGTTCAAACGATTATTGAAAAGCAGCCCATGGCTTATCAAATCGTGGATGGTGAAATGAAGGAGGTAACATGTGATTATGTGTTGAACGGATCTTCAGTCAGCTTTCGCTTGGGTCGTTACAACCGTGAATTGCCCCTAGTAATCGATCCGGAAATTGCGTTTTCTACATTCATAGGTTCCCCCGCCAACAGCTGGGGATTCACTGCCTGCGATGATTCAGAAGGAAATTTGATTGCGGGCTCGGTGGTGTTCGACCCCGATTACCCCACTACCACAGGTGCATATTCAACCACCTTCAACGGTGCGTCCACCAATTCTTTTGATATCGCAATTTCCAAGTTCAATACGGATGGAAGTCAATTGCTCTACAGCACTTATTTCGGAGCAGAGTATCAGGAAACACCGCACAGCGTTGTGGTCGATAGCCAGGATCGCATCATCGTGTTTGGTGTAACAGGAAGCTCTGGTTTTCCAATCACGAACGGTGCTTATCAATCTACTTTTTTAGGTGGACCCAATCTGTCGATGGTCGGTTTTTTTTCCGGGCAGCACCCCGAGGGTGTGGATTTATTTGTCTCCAAATTCAACACAGATGGATCGTTGTTGTCATCAACGTTTGTCGGCGGTTCGGAGAACGATGGTTTGAACAATGCCGATCAGCTTTTCTACAATTACGGAGATGCTTTTCGGGGTGAAGTGAATGTGGATGCTTCCGACAATGTGTATGTGGCAACGGTTACTCGAAGCACTGATTTTCCCGTCACATCCGGCGCATTCGGCGGAGGTGACTACGATGGTGTCCTTTTTAAGCTTTCTCCCAACTTAAACAACCTCGTTCAAAGCCGCTTCATTGGCGGTGGTGGAAGAGATGCTTGTTATGCGGTGGAGTTCAGCAATTCCGGGCAACTCATTGTTGCAGGAGGCACGCAGAGTGCGAATTTTCAGTGGATTTCTCCTACAGCTGCCGATGCAACTTGGAACGGTGAAACGGATGGGTATATCGCCCTTCTCAACCCGATAAATTTTACGTTGACCGGAGGCACTTTTATAGGGACGTCTTCCTATGATCAGGTTTATTTTGCGCAGAGCGATAATTCCGGATTTGTATACGCGTATGGTCAAACAACGGGTAATATGCCAATAACTCCCGGACTCTACGGCCAGCCCAACAGCGGACAGTTCATTGCCAAATTCACTGCCGATTTGAGTAGCATGGAATGGAACACTACCGTGGGTACCGGAAGCGGTGCAATCGATATTTCACCAACTGCTTTTCTCGTGAGTGAATGTGAGCAGATTTACTTCAGCGGATGGGGAGGTGATATCAATAACAACAACTGCTCCGGAGTGGGAGGCGATTGTTACGCGAATCAGAGTACTACGTTTGGTTTACCCATAACTGCCGATGCGTTTCAAAGCACCACTGATGGTAGTGATTTTTATTTGGGTGTGCTAATGCCAAATGCACAAGACATTCTGTACGGTTCCTTTTTGGGTGGAACGGAAAGCAACGAACACGTGGATGGTGGAACCTCGCGTTTTGACAAGAATGGATCTGTATATCATGCGGTTTGTGCCGGTTGTCAGAATAACGATGATTTTCCTACAACACCCGGTGCTTGGAGCAGTACCAACGAAAGCACTGGTTGCAACTTGGCTGTGTTCCGCTTCGATCTTAGTGCTATTCAAGCGGAGGTCGCCATCGAGGGCCCTTCTCAAGTGTGTGTGGATGACGAGGTCACATTCAACAATACGACCGTGGGTGCTACGAACTATCTGTGGAATTTTGGTGACGGGTCCACAAGTACCGAAGCGGAGCCCATGCATCAATACACAACCGGTGGAACCTATACCATCGAGCTGATTGGCTATGATGACGCTGTTTGTGTGACGGCGGATACAACCGTGCTGCAAATTGAAATAATCCCTAATGTGAATCCTACGGTCGATGCAGACCTTGTGATTTGTTCCGGACAAACGATTCAACTCAATGCAACGGGCAGCGCCAATTTGCATTGGCTATTCGATGTCACCTTGTCGGCGTTTGACATTACCAACCCGGTTGCGTCACCTTCCGTTACAACCACCTATTATTTGGTTGATGAAAATGAATGCGATGCCGAGACACTAAGTGTGGAGGTGGAAGTAAGTGCTGTGGATGCTACTGTTTCTAATGATACCACTCTTTGCCTGGGACAGAGCGCTGAATTCTTTGTTACAGGCGGTGTGAGTTATGATTGGTCGCCTGCCGACTTTTTGAGCAATGCATCCTCAGCCAATCCGGTTTCCGCTCCTACGGAAAGCATCGATTATACAGTAGAGGTAACCAATGAACACGGTTGTACTTCGTTGGAAACGGTATCTGTAATTGTGTTTGATAATGTGCCGGGAGGACAAAACTATGCGCCGTTGAATGTGTGCGAAGGCGACGAAGTTCAGTTAACCGCCGAGCCAGGCAATGCATGGAGTTGGTCGCCACCAAACGATTTGAACTCGCCGGTGGTGCAGTCGCCGGTGGCCGCACCGTTCGACACAACTCAATATGTAGTTCAAATAACGAATTCTTGCGGTGTTGGGTTTGATACTGTTTGGGTCAATGTTATTCATCCTGCTTTGCAAGTTTTCGGCGGAGGAAGCATTTGTCTGGGCGACACGATTTCGGCTTGGGCAACAGGAGCTGTGACATACACTTGGTCGCCCGCTTTGTGGGCAACTCCTTCGAGTGGCTCTGCTACCATCCTATCGCCTGAAAGCAGCACTGAATTTGAAGTTACCGGAGTTGACGCGTTTAATTGCATCGCAACTGAAAACGTGCAGGTAAACGTGTATCCACGAGCCGAAATTGATGCAGGCCCGGATGCCTACTTCGATTTCCCGGATAGTGTCATGCTCTTTGGTAATGCACTGGGTTTTGAATGTTATTGGTGGCCGTCAGAAGGTCTTGGTTGCGATACCTGCGCGCAAACCTTGGCTTCTCCGGCTGTGCCAACAACCTATCACTTGGCGATTGTAGATGATTTTGGATGCGTCAACGACGATACCGTATACGTTAGACCTTACTTCCCGCTTTACGTTCCGAATACGTTTACACCCAACGATGATGGTGTCAACGATGTGTTTTTGGTGAGCGGTATGAAGGCAACAGGTTTTCATTTGGTGATTTATGACCGCTGGGGCATGACGGTATTTGAGTCGTTTGATCAGGAAAAGCCGTGGACAGGCGATGCCGGCGGTGGCTATTATGCCCCCAACGATGTGTATAACTGGATAGTAGAGTTCGATTCACGCGAGCGACGCACAAAGCTTGTGGGTCACGTTGTGCTCGCGAGGTAATTCTTGCATGCGCGATATCGACAGAAGCAATTCGCCAAATATCTTAGCCGCGATTTAAAATCATTTCCATGGCATACGAAAACATTCTGGTTACAACCGATCAATCGGTAATGACCATCACCATCAACCGTCCTTCTCAACTCAATGCGTTGAACAGCGCAACCATTCAGGAATTGAACAAAGCGCTTTCACTGGCCGATGTAAACCGCGATGTGCGTGTTATCATCATCACCGGTAGTGGTGAAAAGGCTTTCGTGGCGGGAGCTGACATCAAAGAGTTTGCTGATTACAGCGTAGAGCAGGGTCGACTTCTGAGTGCATTGGGTCATAAGTTGTTGTTCGATTTTGTGGAGAACATGAGCAAGCCTGTGATAGCAGCTGTAAATGGCTTTGCTCTTGGTGGCGGACTCGAGTTGGCGATGTCGTGCCATATGCGCATTGCTTCCGACAATGCTAAAATGGGATTGCCTGAAGTAACACTCGGCGTCATACCCGGCTATGGTGGAACGCAGCGTTTGGCCAACTTAGTTGGTAAGGGGAAAGCGATGGAAATGATTACTTCTGCCACGATGATTGGCGCCGATGAAGCCGTTCAATGGGGTCTGGTTAACCGCGTGGTACCACAGGCGGAATTGCTCACAACTACGCACGAGCTGGCGCAGAAGATTGCTAAAAACTCACCCACTGCAATATCCGCAGCTATACGTTCCGTAAATGCAGGGTTCAAGCCCGGTGTGAACGGTTATAATGAAGAGATACGCGAGTTTGGACGATCTTTCGGAACCGCTGATTTCCGCGAAGGAACTACAGCTTTCCTCGAAAAGCGCAAACCAACTTTTGAAGGCAATTGATGGAAGTGCAAATACAAGTCATTAATCGTTCAAAGCACGCTCTGCCGGCATACGAAACGGCGCAATCGGCGGGCATGGATCTACGCGCCAATATGGACGAAGCGATTACACTAGGGCCATTGGAAAGAGCGCTTGTCCCTACGGGTCTTTTCATTGCATTGCCACCCGGATTTGAAGCCCAGGTGCGTCCGCGCAGCGGGTTAGCCGCCAAGCAGGGTATCACGGTTCTCAACTCGCCGGGTACAGTAGATGCTGATTACCGCGGTGAAATCAAGGTAATCCTCGTCAATCTTTCGAACGAAACCATTCAGATTAACGATGGCGACCGTGTCGCGCAACTCGTTATTGCGCGTCACGAGCAGGCGGTTTGGGAGGTGGCTGAAGTTCTTGACGAGACTACCCGAGGGACCGGGGGTTTTGGCAGCACCGGCAAGCAATAATGCGCTCTTATATCGAATGAACCTAAATTGTGGAACTTGGTTTCTACATTACTTTGTGTAGCATAAATTCGCGCAACATTTTTCAACCCAAACCACGCTATGGCAAAAGGTCTTTTTGGAAGCTCGTTGATGAAGAAGTTCTGGATGTCAATTACCGGTCTTTTTCTCATTTCATTTCTCGTAGTGCACTGTGCATTGAACGCATTGATTTTCGCCAATGATGGTGGAATGTTGTTCAACCAAGGAGCACACTTCATGGGAACCAACATCATCATTCGCACAATGGAAATCGTGCTTTTCGGGGGCCTCATCGCTCACGTCGTGGATGGTTTGATGCTCTTTTTTCAGAACCGTTCAGCACGCCCTGTGAAGTATGCTTATGAAAAGCCTTCTGCAAGCAGCAAATGGTATTCACGCAGCATGGCGCTGTTGGGTACGCTCATTTTGCTGTTCCTCATTTTGCACTTGTATCATTTTTGGTTGAGAACGCGCATCACAGGATTGACCGTGCAGCCGACACACGTTTTCTTTGAAGGACACAAACTCGAAGATTTGTACGGCGAGATGAAGTTTGTATTCAGTCACCTGTGGGTTGTTATTGTATACGTGCTCGGATGTTTCTCACTCTTCTGGCACTTGTTGCACGGCTTCCGCAGCGAATTCCAGTCGCTTGGTTTGAACTACACCAAATACAAAAACGGCATTGCATTTTGCGGTGATTTGTTCAGTGTTGTTATCCCAACTGTCTTCGCCGCAATGCCGGTGAGCATGTACATGGGATGGGTTCATTAATGAATGTAGATTAAAGCACCTTAAAAAAGAATGGAGCTCAATTCGAAAATACCCGATGGATCACTCGATCAGAAGTGGACCAAATACAAGGGAAGTGTTCGCCTGGTTAACCCGGCCAACAAAAGAAGCATTGATGTGATTGTGGTAGGAACCGGTCTGGCCGGGGCCTCTGCAGCAGCATCGCTGGCTGAAATGGGGTACAGTGTGAAGGCACTCTGCTTCCAAGATTCACCGCGTCGTGCGCACAGTATCGCCGCTCAAGGTGGTATCAATGCTGCCAAGAATTACATGAACGACGGTGATTCTACTTATCGTTTATTCTACGACACCATCAAAGGCGGTGACTACCGTTCACGCGAAGCCAATGTGCATCGCTTGGCGGAAGTAAGCGCCAATATCATCGACCAGTGTGTGGCGCAAGGTGTTCCGTTTGCGCGTGATTACGGCGGATTGCTCGACAATCGTTCGTTTGGTGGTACACAAGTATCGCGTACGTTCTACGCAAAGGGACAAACCGGACAGCAGTTGTTGTTGGGTGCTTATTCAGCGTTGTCGCGCCAGATTGGTAAGGGAACCGTTGAAATGCTCAACCGTCACGAGATGCTGGATGTAGTAATCGTGAATGGAAAGGCACGCGGTATCATTGCCCGCAACTTGGTAACAGGAGAATTGGAGCGTCACTCAGCCCATGCTGTTGTGTTGTGCACCGGTGGATACGGCAACGTGTTCTTCCTTTCAACCAACGCTATGGGAAGCAATGTGACAGCTGCATGGCGCGCGCACAAGCGCGGTGCTGCTTTCGGCAATCCGTGTTTCACACAAATTCACCCAACCTGTATTCCGGTGAGCGGTGATCATCAATCGAAGTTGACACTCATGTCGGAATCGTTGCGTAACGATGGCCGTATTTGGGTGCCTAAGCATAAAGAAGATGTAGAGGCTATTCGCGCGAAGCGATTGAAGCCACAAGATATTCCCGAAGA
>JBKCGW010000143.1:0-2330 GCA_046303175.1 Flavobacteriales bacterium | reverse complement strand
AAAAAACTGCGCTACCACGAAACCGAAAGCGGCGAGAGCTATGTGCCGTATGTCATCGAAACTTCGATTGGTCTCGATCGCATGTTCCTCGCAACGCTTACCTACGCCTACACCGAAGAGACACTGGAGGACGGATCCGAGCGTGTGGTGTTGCGTATTCCGCCGGCATTGGCACCCGTGAAAGTAGCAGTGTTGCCGTTGCTCAACAAAGACGGGTTGCCCGAGAAGGCCCGCGAAATTGTAGATCAACTGAAGCTCTATTTCAACCTCCAATACGACGCGAAGGACGCTATTGGTCGTCGTTATCGCCGCCAAGACGCCATCGGCACACCCTATTGCATCACCATCGACCACGATACGCTGAACGACAACTGCGTTACCATCCGCGAGCGCGATAGCATGCAGCAAGAGCGCGTAAGCATCGACCGTGTAAGGGAGATAGTGGAAGCGAAGGTGAGTATGAATACACTGCTGGCTAAGTTGGCTTAAGATACAAGGTTTCGATTACGGATTACGAATGACGGATTACGCGCAAGGGAGCGCTTGTCGTTGCGTTTCGGTGTTCGCTGTTAATCCTAGGCGTGCAGATTATCAATGCTGCAGCGTGTCTTATACATAATGTGTCGTCGCAGCTCACCCCACCCCAAATTTCCCTATATTTTTTTCGGTTCGAACCGAAAAAAACATATATATTTTTCGGTTTCGAAAAGTTGTTTTCTATCTTTGTTGTATGATTAACAGGGATTTAACCCAAATCGTAGCGGAATTGCGAAAGAAAGGTAAGGCCATCGTTATTACCGGCCCACGACAAGTAGGAAAAACCACCTTGTTGAAGTCCCTTTTCGGCAGTACAAAAAACGTGTTATGGCTCGACGGCGATGACGCTACTATTCGAGAGCGATTGAAAAATGCCGGTACCGCTTTTTTAAAAACACTGGTTGGCGACAACACAATTGTGGTCATCGATGAGGCGCAGCGCATTCATGAAGTGGGTCTGGTAGGAAAGCAATTGGTAGATCAAATGCCCGATGTTGAATTATTCATCACGGGTTCTTCTGCACTCGAGTTGTCGGGCATGACCAACGAACCCATGACAGGTCGCAAATGGTCGTTGCAACTCTATCCGTTGAGCTTTCGCGAAATGGTGCGACATCAAGGATTGATAGATGAATTGTCGCATCTCAAGCAGCGATTAATCTATGGTTACTATCCGGAAATCGTTGTGCAGAGCGGCCGAGAGGAGCGCCGACTGAAAGAGTTGAGCGAAAGCTATTTGTATAAGGACATTTATGCTATTGAGAAAATTCAGAAACCTGAAAAGTTTGAGCGCTTGCTGAAACTGCTCGCATTTCAAATCGGGCAGCAAGTATCGAATCATGAATTGGCCATCAATACAGGCCTAGACGTGTCAACGGTTGAACGATACATTGATTTATTAGAGAAGGCTTTCGTTGTTTTTCGAGTGCCAAGCTTCCAACGCAACAAGCGCAATGAGTTGAAGAAGTCGCGCAAGATTTATTTTGTAGACAACGGTATGCGCAATGCCATCATTGAGCAGTGGAGTTCTGTGGATATGCGCGCGGATGCAGGCATGCTCTGGGAGAACTGGGTGATGAGTGAACGGCGCAAACTCATCAATAACGAGCAAGCGAGTGTGAGTGCTTACTTCTGGCGAACCACCGCCCAACAAGAAGTTGATTTGATTGAAGAGTCGGCGGCAGGGCTAAAAGCTTTCGAGTTTAAATGGAACGAAAAGGCTAGAGGAGCTGTCAGCACTGCGTTTACAAGCGCATATCCTGAAGCAACAACGAACTTGATTACACCGAAAAACTTCGAAACGTTTTTGATGGAAATCTAATCGTTATTTGTCCCACGATTAAAATCGTGGGCTAATCAACGCACGTCTTCACCTCACGAAAAGCCCGCCTTTCCGCGTAATCCGTCATTCGTAATCCGTCATTCGTAATCCGTAATCGTGAACGAGCAACGCGCAGCTGCGCGTCGCTACCCAGATTTTCGTGAACAGCAGAGTTTAATTGCCGACTTCCGACATGAATTTAATCCGCATCAAACGCAGCGGTTCCTCTTCATAGTCGCCATCGAAATACTCTTCTGCGGCGCGGATTTCATCGGTTTCCGATTGCATGAAATACTCCATGATTTCATCTTGCTGGTCGTCGTCGAGCTCTTCGTCAATGAAGTATTGAATGTTGAGCTTGGTGCCCGATGACACGATGGTTTCCAATTCGTGAATGAGGTCGCCCATGCTTTTGCCAAGACCTTTTGCGATATCAGGAAGTGGTATGCGCTTATCAATATTCTGAATGATC
>JBKCGW010000142.1:0-3022 GCA_046303175.1 Flavobacteriales bacterium | reverse complement strand
GAAGACTACCGATTGGAGTATCGACCCGAAGGAAACCCTGCATGGACAACTGTAGAACTAAACAACGGCAATAACGCGGCACTCGAAAACTTGCTTGCTTGCACTGCTTACGAAGCACGTGTAGCCGGATATTGCACCGATTCACTGAGCGCTTGGTCTCAAATTATTTCGTGGGAAACGGACGGATGTTGCATACAACCACAAACAATGTCGGTCATCGCTTCCTCTCCCACAACACTTACGCTGCAATGGAATGACGTGCTCGCTGCAACAGGCTATTCACTCATAGCGGCAGATGTGAATGGCAACACACAACAATGGGCCGTGCCTGCAACCAATACGTACACCATTGACAATCTTGTTGCATGTTCCAATTATACAATTAGCATTAGTTCTTCTTGCCCTAATCCAACAGGATTCGCGTATGAGATTCTTGCCTTTACTCCCGGTTGCGAAGACTGCGCACTCATACCCTATTGTTCAACTTCGGCAAATGCAGATGTTGAATTTATTGCCAATGTCAGCATAGGTGATATCGTGCGAAACTCATCCGGAGACGATGGATATATCCTTGTGTCTGACATAACGGATACGCTTCTTGTTGGATCAAACTACGAGGTGTCATGCACCCCTGGTTATCTGGGGACTACCTACAATGAGAATTTCCGTGTTTGGATTGACTACAACATTGATGGTGATTTCGAAGATGATGGCGAATTGGTGTTTGATCCGGCACCCACTACAATTGAAGTGAACGGTTCATTTACGATTCCTGCATCGCTTACACCGGGTGTTTCTCGCTTGCGTGTATCGATGGCTTACACGCCGATCAATGCCAACAACGAACCTTCTTCGTGTGGCAACCTGGTGTATGGTGAAATCGAAGATTACTGCATAACCCTTTCCAACACGGTTGATATGCAAGAGCAATCGCTCAGCGTGTTCCAACCATGGCCCAACCCGGCATCCTCTTGGTTGCAGTTTTCTCCTGATAACTTAAAACCACAACGCTTGGAGATAACGAGTGTAGATGGCAGAACAACCTTCAACATTAGCACAAACGGATGGCCAAGAGTTGCTCTTCCGGAGCTTTGCAATGGCTCATACCTTCTTCGTGCGGTTGATGAGCAAGGAAGTCATGTATGGCCTTTGATAATTGTCCACTAAAGTGAATTTTCTCCCAGAGCATCTTTCACCTGCACCGAATATTCAGTTGCTGCATCCTGCGTGCACAGCAAACAACGTGGAGGTTTTCATCAAACGACTCGACTTGTTGCATCCTACTGTGAATGGTAACAAGTGGTATAAGCTACGTTACAACGTTGAACGCGCTCTTGCATCCGAGCATAAAACACTGGTGACATTCGGTGGTGCGTGGAGCAACCACATTCATGCAACAGCAGCTGCCGGTAAGTTGGCCGGATTGAAAACCATTGGTATCATTCGCGGGGAAGAACCGCAGCAATACAGCAACACGCTTCGTTTCGCTCAGGAACAAGGAATGCAACTCGAATTTGTGAGCCGTCTCGACTATGAGGAGCGAGCTACCGAAGAGTTTAAAGCCTGGTTGCACGATCGATTTGGCGCCTTTCACTTGGTTCCCGAAGGTGGTTCCAATTACTACGGTGTAAATGGGTGTATGGAGATTTTATCGGGCGACGACTTACAAAACTTCGATATCGCTGCATGCGCATGCGGCACCGGGGCTACACTCGCAGGCATGCTTCTGAACGCACAAAGCAACCTTCAGTTCATTGGTTTCTCAGCACTCAAAGGCGGCGATTTCCTCAACGATGAAGTTGTAAAACACATCGAGTACTTTCTCATGGATCGATCGTTGGCGGAAGAGTTTCGCGAACAGTTTACCATCGACAGCCGCTACCATTTCGGAGGATACGGAAAATGGAACGACGAACTGATTGCCTTCATACACACTATAGAAAAAGAATATTCTCTTCCAGTCGATCAAGTGTACACAGCAAAGGCATTGTACGGTTTGCTGAAAAGAATAGAAAGCGGTGAAATTGCCAATGGGTCACGCGTGCTATTCATTCACACTGGTGGATTGCAAGGACGATTGGGTTGCGATGCATTATCGCTTCTTAATCCATAACTCCGGATTCTGCGCGGCACCGGCCTCTGCTCCCACTTTCCAAACTTCGAAGTGAAGTGTATAGTCTTCGCCGTCGTACATGATGGTACCCAACTTTTGTTTGGCCGTGACTGCGTCGCCAATTTTCACCGACACTGTTTCTAATCCGGAATAAACCGTCTTATACGATCCATGGGTCACAATCACGTTTTGACCTGCACCGGGTATGTTGAAGATCGATGTCACCTTCCCGCTGAACACCGCAAGTGCTGAGGCATTTTTATCCGTCGTAAAATCAACTCCCTTATTGTTAATGGTAACCTGAGCCAAGGACGGGTGCGCATGTGTACCGAAGTGTGAGGTGATAACACCCGCACTCACAGGCCATGGCAGCGCTCCCTTGTTCTTTTCAAAGTCCTTGTTGACCAAAACTGTCTCGGGCGCCAAGGCCATTGCTGTTGTTTTCTTAGCGGTCTCGGCGACCGGAGCAGCAGTGGTTGTCTTTGCGGCAGCAGAAGAACCTGTTGTTCCTGCTGAGGTAGTTGTCTTCTTCGCTGCAGCTTCCTTCGCTGCCAACGCAGCCGCTGCCTTCTTCTCTTCCTCCATCTTCTTGGCGTTCTCCTTTCGAATCTCTTCAGCAATCACGGATTGAATTCGAGCTGTGAGCTTATCACGATCTGCCTTTTGTTTGTCTTGCTGTTTGCGGAGTTTCGACTCTTCCTTCTTCAATGCTTGCAAACGCTGTTGCTGCTCGGTTTTATCGGCCTCTACTTCCTTGCGCTCAAGCTCTTTTGCTTCTGCCAGTTGTGCCTTGTTGGTTTTATCGCGCTCCAACTCATCTACACTCGACTTAATTTCTTCCTGTTTTCCAAGTATCATGAACGCCTGCTTCTTGCGCGCGTCGGCGTAGCGCTGCGTCATCTTCAATCG
>JBKCGW010000141.1:0-2213 GCA_046303175.1 Flavobacteriales bacterium | reverse complement strand
AGTTTTCTGAACACTCACTAGTATTTTGCGATAGCACCTCTACTTTCGCTCAACAATTACAAACGCTAATTCTTTAACCAAAATCACTATGGAAATTTTAACCGGTAACCTCATAGCAGTCATTATTGTTGCACTGCTTTTATTCAAGTCTTTTGTGGTTATTCAGCAAGGCATGATGGGAGTTGTAACTGTTTTTGGAAAGTACCGCAGGGTGCTCTCACCGGGATTGAACTTTACCATTCCATTCATTGAAGTCGTATTCAAGAAAATCAGTACCCAGAACCGAAGCGTAGAAATGGAATTTCAGGCAGTAACGTTCGACCAGGCCAATGTCTATTTCAAATCGATGCTGCTTTATTCGGTAATGAATGGAGAGGAGGAGGTCATAAAGCGAGTTGCCTTTAAGTTCATCGACGAACGTAGCTTGATGCAAGCGTTGGTGCGCACGATTGAAGGCACGATACGCGCATTTGTTGCTACCAAGCGACAAGCGGAAGTATTAGGCTTGCGCAATGAAATTGTTGAGCACGTGAAAGCTGAAATCGATAACCGCCTGGAAGAGTGGGGATATCACTTGCAGGATTTGCAGATTAACGATATCACTTTCGATGAAGCTATTATCAAGTCGATGGCGCAAGTTGTGGCATCGAATAACTTGAAGGCTGCAGCGGAAAACGAAGGTCAGGCTCTATTAATCACGAAAACAAAGGCTGCTGAAGCAGAAGGTAACGCCATCAAAATTGCGGCACAAGCAGAGCGTGAGGCAGCGCAAATGCGAGGACAAGGGGTAGCACTTTTCAGGGAAGAGGTTGCACGTGGTATGCAGAACGCTGCGCGCGAGATGCAACAGGCCAACCTGGATACCTCTGTCATTATGTTCAGTATGTGGACCGAAGCGGTTAAGAACTTTGCTGAATACGGCAAGGGGAATATTATATTTCTCGATGGCTCACCGGACGGAATGGAGAAGGTGATGAAGCAGATGATGGGAATGAATAAGATGATGGATAGGAAATAGGTGTAAGGTATAAGGTATAAGGTGTGAGGTGGGTGGATAAAGAAGATGCGGGCTAGGGTCAATTTTATGCGCACAAAAAAGGGATTCACGTCGAACCCCTTTTTGTTTAAACCTGCAAGGAAAATTTTGAAACCAACGCAGTCCTGGAAAAACTGCGCAACCATCTATATGACGGAGATGTTAAGGGGGGGTTGCCTACTTTAATGGTGAATTGTTTAATCCATTGATAATCAATATTCTTATTCCTTCCGTTGCTCCTTGCAATCTTGGGTCGATGAGATAATTGCGTTAACCGAACGAAAGGTGGCTGGGGCATCTATTTTTGCCGCGATAAGAAAAACTATGTCAGAATTAATTACACCCAATCAAATTGAAGGAATACTGCAGAAGTTGAATCGACGCTACAATTGCGCGATGACGATGGATGACTTTAAGGGTAAGTCTTTTTCAAACTCCAGTTTATCCGATTTACTCATTCAGCGCATTTCCGATGAGGTTTCCGGAGAATGGACAACCGAAAAGGCCTTTGCTCAGTTAAAGGCAGGACTGGTAAAAATGGGTTTTAAAGCAGACGGTATTCACATGGAGTCTTCGTTGGAGGAACTCTTCCCGGAGAAGGGTAGGAGAGCGAACATTTCTTCCTGGTCGGGTGCTGCCGGAATGGAGCTCGATGTGTTGAAGCCGAATGGTATCCTGAATGGTGCCCTTATATTTCTCTTCTTCACATGCATACCGATAGGAATCGGCATGGATTGGTTTGTAAGTATCATTGGAATGGCGGTTTGCGCTGCAGGAATTTATATTCTCAGCAAGACTGCCTCGAACTTCAAAATGCAAACTGTGGGTCAACTGGCAGAGGCAGTTGCGTGGAAATTGTATCTGCAACAGCAAAAGAGTGGCAATTCTATTTCTCAAGAATCAATTGCTGCCGAAGTAGAAGCCGCAATCGGGAAGAATTAATCGGTAAAGCGATAGCCCACACCGCGAACGGAGTGAAAATGCTTGGGATTGCGCGAGTCCATCTCGAAGTACTTACGAAATGCGAGTATATAGTTGTCGATGGTTCGTGTGCTGGGGAAGACATCGTATCCCCAAATTTTTTCGAGGATTTCTTCTCGGCTCACCACTTCACCCTTCCGTTGAATCAATAGTTTCAGCAGCATAATCTCTTTTTTGCTGATCACCGATTCTACAC